>NZ_JBMSED010000006.1:0-274064 GCF_049446195.1 Paracoccus sp. KR1-242 | reverse complement strand
TGCGCGCGCCTTCGCCGACCGAGACGATCTCGCCTTCGGCAGGTTTCTCTTTCGCGCTGTCGGGGATGATCAGGCCGCCCTTGGTCTTCTCGTCCGACTGGACGCGACGGACCAGAACGCGGTCGTGCAGCGGTTTGAAAGCCATGTGAACACTCCGGTGTTACAGGTTGCTGTTTTTATTGTTGGCACTCGATCTTGGTGAGTGCCAGTGCAGCCCATCTAAGATTGCCCCCCGGCTCTGTCAACGAGATGATGGCGAAAATCCACGCCGAAGATGCTTGACGCAAAATCCCGCGGACGGCTACGCCTCGGGGACCGGACGGGCAGGAGCGGATGTTGGAACGGCGGATCAGGGCGCTTGTACTGGCCGAGGCGGCCAATCCCGAATGGGTATCGGTTCCACTGGTGGGCTGGTCGCTGGCCAGTGCCCTGCGCGAGGTGGCGGATGTCCATATCGTGACCCAGATCCGCAACCGTGACGCCTTTCTGCGCGCCGGGTTGGTCGAGGGGCGCGATTTCACCGCCATCGACAGCGAAAAACTGGCCGCACCGCTGTGGAAACTGGCCGAGCGTCTCAGCATGGGCAAGGGCGTGGGCTGGACGATGAAGACGGCGGTCACGACCCTGGGCTATGGCTATTTCGAGCGTTTGGTGTGGCGTCGCTTCGGCGCCGCGATCCGGGCGGGCGAATATGACATTGTGCATCGCGTCACGCCCCTGACGCCCACCGCCTCAAGCAGCATCGCGCCCAGATGCAAGGCGGCACGGGTGCCGTTTGTCCTTGGGCCGCTGAACGGCGGGGTGCCCTGGCCGAAGGGGTTCGATGCCGAAAGACGGCGCGAACGGGAATGGCTGTCCTATGTCCGGGGCGCCTACAAGGCGCTGCCGGGGCGTACATCGACGCTGGCCGCGGCCAGTGCGATCATCTGCGGCTCTGCCCATACGCGCAGCGAGATCCCCGCGCGGTTCCGGGAAAAGACCGTCTGGTTGCCCGAAAATGCCGTGGACCCGGCCCGCTTCACGCGGATCGCGCCCCAGCCCGGCACGCTTCCCCTGCGCGGATGCTTCATCGGGCGGCTTGTCCCCTACAAGGGCGCGGACATGGCGATCGAGGCGGCGTTGCCGCTGCTTCGCGCTGGCAGCATGACGCTCGACATCATCGGCGACGGCCCGCAGGCGGCGGACCTGCATGCGCTGGTCCAGCGCGAAGGTGTCGGCGAGCGGGTGAATTTCCACGGCTGGCTCGAACATGGCGCGGTGCAGGATGTGGCCGCGCAGGCGCAGCTTCTGGTCTTTCCCTCGGTGCGCGAATTCGGCGGCGGAGTGGTGCTTGAGGCGATGGCCTTGGGGGTCGTGCCGGTCGTCGTCGATTACGCCGGGCCGGGCGAGCTTGTCTCGGATGCGACGGGCTATCGCGTGCCCCTTGGCCAAAGGCCCCGGATCGTCGCCGCGCTGCGCGACAGGTTGCAGGCGATTGCCGCCGATCCCTCGGTCCTGCCGGCGCAGGCTCGCGCGGCGCGGACCCAGATTGCCGAGCGTTTCACCTGGGCGGCAAAGGCCGGGCAGGTCGAACGGATCTGGCGCGCGGTCCTGGACGGCAAGTCCCCGCCGCAGGAATTGCCGCCACCGGGTTAGGCCGCTGACCCGGGCAGGGGCGCGCTGCGGGCTGGCAAGGCTGCGACGCCCGTGCCATGCTTCCGCGATAATTCAAGGAATCCTGCCATGCGCCTGTCCCGCCTGCTTCCCGCCCTTCTGATCGCCGCAGGGCTTGCCCTGCCGGCCGCGGCGGAATGCGTCGGGCGCAACCTGCTTGAGGCGCTGCCCTCGAAATCGCAGGCCGAATTGCGCGCCGCGGCCGAGAGGGTGCCCTATCACCACGGGCTGTTCTGGCAGGCGGTCAAGGGCGACCAGCGGATCACGCTGATCGGAACCTATCATTTCGACGATCCCCGCCACGATCTGACGCTGGCGCAATTCGGGCCAGATCTTGATACCGCGGGCGCGCTGCTGGTCGAGGCCGGCCCGAAGGAGGAGGCGCGGCTGGCCGATGCGATGCGCAGCGATCCCGCGCTGATCATGGACGCGACCGGCCCAACGCTGCCCGAACGCATGTCCGAAGACGATTGGGAGGCGCTGTGGAAGGCGATGGAGGTCCGGGGCATTCCCGCCGTCGTGACCAGCCGGATGCGGCCCTGGTATGTCTCGGTCCTGCTCAGCATCTCGCCCTGCATGCTGAAGCAGGTGCGCCAGTCCGGCGAGACCGGGGGCCTTGATCATCTTCTGGTCCAGCGGGCCGAGAAATCCGGCGTTCCGGTCAAGGCGCTTGAGCCGTGGGACACCGTATTCTCGCTGTTCGACGGCATGTCGCCCGGGGAAGAGATCGACATGATCCGAGCCGCCATGCCCGCTGCGGAATATGCCGACGATTACGCCGTGACGCTGACCGACGCCTATTTCGCCGGTGACAGCTGGCTGATCTGGGAGTTCGGCCGCTTCGATGCCTATCGCAATTCGGGCCTGTCGAGGGCCGAGGTCGACCGGCAGGTCGAATTCGCGCAGCGGACGCTGATGGATCAGCGCAACCGCCACTGGATCGGGCCGCTGGAAAAGACCGCAGCGCAGGCGGCACGTCAGGGCAAGGGGATCGTCGCGGGTTTTGGCGCGTTGCACCTTGCAGGCGAGGGGGGCGTCCTGTCGCTGCTCGGCAAGTCGGGCTGGACCATTACTCAGATCAAGCCGCAGGGAGGGTTGGCGAATGGCGGATGAGCTTTGGCGCGAGGAACGGGACTTCTGGCTGGCCGGAGTGGCCGAGGCGGTCCGCAAGCTTGACGAAACCTGCGTCATGGCCTTCGCGCCGACCGGCATCCTCAGCCGGCGCAAGGTGGTCGAGCGGCTTGGCACGGTTCCGCGCTGGCAGGAAATCAGCATGACCGAGCGCGCCGTCGTCGAGACGAACGAGGTCTGCGTCCTTGCCTATCGCGCGACGGCGCGCCGTTCGGGGGCCGATGCCTATCGCGCGCTTTGCACGACGACCTGGATCCGGCGCGACGGCGACTGGCGGATCCTGCAGCACCAGCAGACACCCGTCTGATGCTTCACGACCTGCGGCGGCATCGGCGTTTCCTGCTGAGCTTTCTGCTGGGGCTGGTCATCGGTCTTGCCGCGCACGGATTGCAGGCGGTGGACCGGCTGCTGCTGTTCTCGGTCATCTTCTGCCTCAGCTATCTGGTGCTGACCGCCCTGCTGATGCGCCGGCTGGACGCCGAGATGCTGCGCCGCACCGCCGATGCCGATGACGAGGGCATGAGGATCATCGTCCCCCTCGCCATGATCTCGGTCGCGATCAGCCTTTATGCGATCATGCTGACTTTGCGCGCTCCCCATGCCGGGCTGGCGCTGCGGCCCGCGTTGGCGCTGGTGCTGGTCCCGCTGGGCTGGGCGATGATCCACACCGTAATGGCCTTTCACTATGCCAGCCTTTGGTATGCACGCGACCGCCATGGGGCCGAGACGCGGGGGCTTGGCTTTCCGGGACTTGGCGCGGGCGAGGATGCCGGGATCTGGGATTTCCTTTACTACAGCTTCACGCTGGGCATGGCGGCACAGACTGCGGATGTCACCACGCTGGACAGCCGGATGCGGCGCATCACGCTGGCGCATTCCGCCTTTTCCTTCTTCCACAATACGGTGCTTCTGGCGCTGGCGGTGAATGCCGGCCTGTCGCTCAGTCAATAGACATCCCTGCCGCCAAGCCCTATAAGGCCCGCGACTTTTTCCGCTCTCGTGAAGGTAGCTTCCATGATCAAGGTTCTCGGCCACAAGGCACCCGATACCGACTCGACCGGCTCTCCCGTCATCTGGGCGTGGTACCTGTCCGAGGTCCGCAAGGAGCCCGCGGTCGCCGTGCTGCAAGGCGAGCCGAACACCGAAGCCGCCTGGATGCTGTCGAAATGGGACATCGCCAAGCCCCAGATCATTTCCGACCTGGCGCCGGGCGAGAAATGCGTGATCGTCGACACCAACAACCCGGCCGAGCTGCCCGCCTCGATCAACGAGGCCGAGGTGATCGAGATCATCGACCACCACCTGCTGGCCGGCGGCATCAAGACGCGCCTGCCGATCAACATCACCATCCGTCCGCTGGCCTGCACCGCGACGATCATGCACGACCTGATCGGCGACGAGGATCTGGCGCGCGCGCCCCGCGCGATCAAGGGTGCGATGCTGACCTGCATCCTGTCGGACACGCTGGAATTCCGCAGCCCGACCACGACCCCGCATGACCGCTTCGTGGCCGAAAAGCTGGCCAAGGATCTGGGCATCTCGATCCCGCAATTCGCGGCCGAGATGTTCGCCGCGAAATCCGATGTCTCGGCCTTCTCGGAAGAGGCGCTGCTGCGCATGGACAGCAAGGAATACGAGCTGGGCGGCAAGCAGCTGCGCGTCTCGGTCCTTGAGACCACTTCGCCCAAGGTCGTGCTGGACCGCAAGGCCGCGCTGATGGCCGCCATGCCCGCCGTCGCGGCTGCCGATGGTGCCGACGAGGTGCTGCTGTTCGTCGTCGACATCCTGAAGGAAGAGGCGACGCTGCTGATCCCGAACGACTTCGTGAAAACCGTGGCTGAGAAAAGCTTCAACGCCACCGTTTCGGGCGACACGGTAGTTCTGCCCGGCATCATGTCGCGCAAGAAGCAGATCATTCCCGCCCTCTCGATCTAATCAGGCAGGCCCTCATGACGCAGATCATCAATTCGCTGGCCGATATTTCGGCCGATTACGACGTGCTGTTCTGCGACCTGTGGGGCTGCCTGCACAATGGCGTGGCGGCCTATCCGGCTGCCGTCGCAGCACTTCAGGGATTCCGCGCAAGGGGCGGGCGCGTCGTCCTGCTGACCAACGCGCCGCGCCCGTGGAAATATGTCGAGGCGCAGCTTGATCGCATGAACGTGCCGCGCGACGCCTGGGATCTGATCGTCAGTTCGGGCGATGCGGCGCAGGATGCGATGTTCGCGGGCGCGGTCGGTCACAAGGTCTGGGCCATCGCGATGGAAAAGGACGAAGGCTTCTTCGCCGACATCCCCCCCGAATGGCAGGGCGCCGAACCGATCCGCCGCGTTCCGCTGGACGAGGCCGAGGGCATCGTCTGCACCGGTCTTTTCGACGATACCACCGAGACGCCCGAGGACTATCACGCCCGTTTGATGATCGCGAAGCAACGCGGGCTGAAACTGCTTTGCGCCAACCCGGACGTGATCGTCGACCTTGGCGAGACGCGGCTTTACTGCGCCGGTGCCCTTGCCGAATATTATGAGCAGATGGGCGGCACCTCTCTTTACTTCGGCAAGCCCCATCCCCCGATCTATGACCTTGCGCGCCGCAAGCTGGGGCTGGACGCGGATGCGCGCATTCTTGCGGTGGGCGACGGGATTGCGACCGACATCCTTGGCGCGGCGGGCGAGGGGATCGATGCGATCTTCATCACCGGCGGTCTGGCCTTCGACCAGTTCGGGGTGGATGTCGAGAACCCGGAACATCCGCTGTTGCTGGACTGGCTGAACCAGCGCGGGGCTGGCCCGCGCTACAGCATGGGTCGGTTGCGCTGACGCCCCGGTAACATCTGCGACGAATTTCCTATCCTGACGTAATATCCTTGCGCGTCAACCGCGATGCTGCTATGCAGCGGAACGGAGAGGCGGAGGCGTGGATGATGCTGGACAATCAACCCCGTGGCACAATCGTCATCGAGGATCTTGAGATCGGGATGTCGCGGTACCTGCTGAAGGTGGTGACCGACGAGGATATCGAGCTGTTCGCGCAGGTCTCGACCGACCACAACCCCGTGCATCTGGACGAAACCTATGCACGCGACACCATCTTCGAGGGGCGGATCGCGCATGGGATGCTGACTGCGGGCCTGATCTCGGCCGTGATTGGTGAACAATTGCCCGGTCATGGCACCGTCTATCTGGGGCAGACGCTGAAATTCATGGCTCCCGTCCGGCCCGGCGACATGGTGCGCGCCGAAGTGACAGTCGAGGCGATCGAACATGCGCGGCGGCGCGTCACCCTTGCAACCCGGTGCCTCGTCGGCGATACGGTCGTGCTGAAGGGCGAGGCGCTGGTTCTGGCGCCAAGCCGGAAATTCGACTGACCGGGCCATCTGCTGGCCCATCGGGGGCCTGATTGCGCATCCATCACGACTGGAAGGGGCTGCCGCTTGCGGCCCGTGGTGCAACCGTCGCCATGGGAAACTTCGACGGCGTGCATCTTGGACACCGTTCGGTGATCGATGCCGCGCGCGCCGCCGCCGATGCGCCACTTGGAGTAATCACCTTTGAGCCGCACCCGCGCGAGGTCTTTCAGCCCGATTCTGCCCCATTTCGCCTGATGAACGCGGAATCGCGCGCGAACCGGCTGGCCCGGCTGGGGGTCGAGCATCTTTACGAGCTCCCCTTCGATACCGTGCTGGCGGGCCTTGCCCCCGAGGATTTCGCGCGCGAGGTGCTGGTCGACGGTCTGGGGGTCAGCCATGTCACGGTTGGCGCGGATTTCTGCTTCGGGCGCAAGCGGTCGGGCAATGCGCAGACGCTGACGCAACTGGGGCGCGAGATGGGCTTTGGCGTCACCATCGCGCCGCTGATCGGTGACGGGCAGGACGAATACAGCTCGACCGCGATCCGCACTGCGCTGACCGAAGGGCGGACCCGCGACGCGGAACGGATGCTGGGCCATTGGCACCGTATCGATGGCGAGGTGCTGCATGGCGACAAGCGCGGGCGCGACCTTGGCTATCCGACCGCGAACATGGCGGTCAGTGGCTTGCATTTGCCCCGTTTCGGCATCTATGCGGTTCAGGTCGACGTGCTGACCGGTCCCGAACGCGGCAGCTATGCCGGGGTTGCCAATCTGGGCGTGCGGCCGATGTTCGGCGAGAACCGCCCCAATCTTGAAAGCCATATCTTCGACTTCAAGGCCAACCTTTACGGCGAGCACCTGTCCGTTGCCCTGGTCGAGTTCCTGCGCCCGGAAATGAAGTTCGACAGCCTTGAGGCCCTGATCGCGCAGATGGATCAGGACAGCGCCCGCGCGCGCGAGATTCTGGCGGTGCGCTGATGAGAGAGCATTTCTGGGAGTTGCCGCTGAACCGCCTGAAGCCCGACGAATGGGAGGCGCTGTGCGACGGCTGCGGCAAATGCTGCCTGAACAAGATCGAGTATGAGGATACGGGCGAACTGGCCTTTACGCGTGTCGCCTGCAAGCTTCTGGATGGGCATAGCTGCCAATGTTCGAACTATGCCGAAAGGCACAAGTTCGTGCCCGATTGCATCGTTCTGACGCCGAAGAAGCTGAAAGAGATCGCATGGTGGCTGCCCGCAACCTGCGCCTATCGCCTGCGGTCCGAGGGGAAGCCGCTTTATCCTTGGCATTACCTGATTTCGGGCGACCGCGAATCCGTCCATCAGGCCGGGATCAGCATTCGCGACCGGACGGTCAGTGAGCTGACCGTGACCGAGGACGATTGGGACGATTACATCATCGAGGATCTGGCATGAATTTCGCATCGGACAATGTGCATGGCGTTCACCCGAAAGTCCTGAAGGCATTGTCCGACTGCAACGATGGCGCGATGGGGTCCTATGGCGCGGACCCCGTGACCGCCCGCGCCGAGGCCGCCTATCGCGAGCTTCTGGATGCGCCCGATGCGGTCGTCCGCTTTGTCGCGACCGGGACCGGGGCGAACGCGCTGGTCTGTGCGCAGCTTTCGCCCAGCTATGGCCGGATCTATTGTCACGACAGCGCCCATATCCATCGCGACGAATGCGCCGCGCCGGAGTTTTACAGCCACGGCGCAAAGCTGGTGCCGTTGGCGGGCGAAAACGGCAAGTTCACCCCCGACACCCTGGCCGAGGCGATCCGCTTTGGCGCCGCGGGCAGCCTGAACGACGGACAGAACGCGATGGTCTCGATCACCAACGCGACCGAATGGGGGACCTGCTATGCCCCGGACGAGGTCGCGGCATTGGCCGGGATCGCGCATGACGCCGGGCTGAAATTGCACATGGACGGCGCACGCTTCGCCAATGCGGTTGCCGGTCTGGGATGCGACGCCGCAGACTTGACCCTGCGCGCCGGCGTCGATGCGCTGTGCTTCGGCGGGACCAAGAACGGCGCGCTTGCCGCCGAGGCGGTCGTCTTTTTCGACCCGGCCGATGCGAAGGGGTTCGACTACCGTCGCAAGCAGGCCGGTCAAGTCTATTCCAAGCAGCGTTATCTGGCAGCGCAGATGCTGGCGCTGGCCGAGGACGGGTTGTGGATGGATCTGGCGCGCCACGCGAATGCGATGGCCAGCCGCCTGGGGCAGGGGATCGAACAGGCCGGGGGCACGCTTGTCGTCCCGGTTCAGGCGAACGAGGTCTTTGCCCGGATTCCTGCCGCGGCCCATGACCGTGCGCGGGCGCATGGCGCTGCCTATCACCTGTGGCAGGATCGCCCCCCCGCAGCCGGAGAGCCGGTCACCGTGCGTCTGGTCACAAGCTGGGCGACGCATGAGGACGATGTGGGTCGCCTGATCGACCTGCTGCGCGGGGCCTAGCCCCGCAGCGCGGCCGCCAGCAGTCGCAGCGCGTGATCGACGGTCGCGGCACGCACCTCGGCACGGCCAATGGCGCCGAATTCGACGGTCTCGGTCCGGACGCCCCAGGCATCGGCAATACCGAAGCAGACGCGACCCTCGGGCTTGTGTTCGGACCCGCCGGGCCCGGCGATGCCAGTGACCGAAACGGCAAGCCCCGCTTGGGACCGCGCCAAGGCCCCTTGCGCCATCTCGGCGGCGATTTCTTCGCTGACAGCGCCATGCGCCTCAAGCGTCTCGGGGCGGATACCCAGCATCTCGATCTTGGCGGCGTTGGAATAAGTGACGAAGCCGCGCTCGACCACGTCCGATGAACCGGCGATGTCGGTCAGCCGCCCCGAGATCAGCCCGCCGGTGCAGCTTTCGGCGGTCGCGATCATCACCCCGCGCGCGCGGGCCAGGTCCAGAACTTCGGCGGCGGTCACAGCATCGGCTCCAGCAGCCCGTGATACAGCCCGGCAAGGATCACCGATACGACGCCCGCGAACAAGCCCGCCCACAGATCGTCCAGCATCACGCCCGCGGCGTCCCCCCTGCGATCGGCGCGCCCGACCAGCCACGGCTTCCAGATGTCGAACAGCCGGAACAGCAGGAACGGCGCGACGAAGCCCGGCCACGCGTCCAAGATCGACACGCCGTGCCGCCACAGCGGGATGACGGTGAAGCACATGGCCAGCCATTGCCCGGCTACCTCGTCGATGACGATTTCGGACGGATCCTTGTCCGCACTGGCGGCGGTCACGCGGGGCACCGCCCAGAAGCCCAGCAGCGTCGCCAGGACGACACCCACGGGAACCAGCAGCGATGCACCCAACTCGCAGGCAAAGACGGCCAGCGCGACCGCCGCCGCCGATCCCCAGGTGCCGGGTGCGGGGCGCAGCAGGCCCACGCCGAAGAATGTCGCGATCTGGCGTTCCATGTTCACCCCTTGACCAGCGTGGCCGTCGCGATCGAGGCGATGCCTTCGCCGCGTCCGGTAAAGCCCAGCCGTTCCGAGGTCGTCGCCTTGACGCTGACACGGTCGGGCGTGATCCCGAGGATCTCGGACAGACGCAGCTGCATCGCGCCGGCATGGGGGCCGACCTTCGGCTGTTCACAGATCAGCGTCACGTCGGCGTTCGAAATGGTATAGCCCATCTCGCGCGCAAGCTCGCCCGCGTGGCGCAGGAAAATGTGGCTTTCCGCCCCCTTCCATTGCGGGTCCGAGGGCGGGAAGTGGCGGCCGATATCCCCCTGCGCCAGCGCGCCATAGATTGCGTCGGTCAGTGCGTGCATCCCGACATCGGCGTCGGAATGACCCAGCAGGGCCTTGTCATGCGGGATCCTGACCCCGCAAAGCCAGACATGGTCCCCTTCGGTAAAGGCATGCACGTCGAAACCGTTGCCCAGGCGAATGTCCATAGCGGCCCCCAGAATGCGTTCGGCGCGCCGGAAATCCTGCGGCCAGGTCAATTTCAGATTGTCTTCGTCCCCGGCGGTGGCGGTCACGGCCAAGCCGGCGCGCAGCGCCAGTTCGACATCGTCCGCCCCGCCTTCGGGAAATGCGCGATGCGCGGCAAGAATGCTGGCCAGATGGAAACCTTGGGGGGTCTGCGCGCGCAGCAACCCCTCGCGGCTGGCGGTGCCAGTGACATGTCCGCCCTCGGCCCGCCACAGCGCGTCGGTCACGGGCAGGGCGGGTGCCGCAGCCTCGGCCCCAGCCTCCAGCGCGGCGACGACGCCCTCGATCACATGGGGCGGGACCAGCGGGCGTGCGCCGTCATGGATCAGCACATGGGTGACGCCGCTTCCGTCCAGCGTCTCAAGCGCGGCACGGATGCTGGCGCTGCGCGTCTCGCCCCCGGCGACCAGCACGACGGGACCGGCCAGTTCGGCGACGCCGCGGGCCATGTCATCGGGCGGCAGGGTGACGACGATGCGGGGGAATTCCGCGAAAGCCGCGATGCTGCGCAGGATGACGCTTTCCCCGGCAAGGTCGCGCCATTGCTTGGCGACATCACCGCCCGCGCGCGTGCCCCGGCCCGCGGCCGTGATGACCACGGCATATGTGTCAGGTATCTTCATGCCGGCATGATTAGGCGAGCCCGCGCCCCGAGGCAATCGCGCCCACGTCGCAGGCGAGCGGCCCTTCGGGTGTTTTTTCGGCGCGCGGCAGTTGGCCCGCAGGCGGGCTTCTGCGTATAAGGATCGCGACTGCCCGCATGGGCCAATCCCTGCAACAGAATTCCCGCCTTCGGAGCTGCCGCCATGACCGACCCCGCAACCATCGATCTTTCCAAGGACGCCGCCGCCCGCGCCGCCGTACAACTGGTCGAGAACGGCATGAAGCTTGGCCTTGGCACCGGCTCCACCGCCAAGGTCTTCGTTGACCGCCTGGCCGAGCGCGTCCACGCCGAGGGGATGGACCTGCGCTGCGCCTCGACCTCGAAGGCGACGGCGGACCAGGCCCGCGAACTGGGGCTGGTGGTGATGGAGCTGGACGATCTGGGCTGGCTTGACCTGACCATCGACGGCGCGGACGAGGTCGATCCCGACCTGAACCTGATCAAGGGCGGCGGTGCCGCGCATCTGCGCGAAAAGATCGTCGCCACCGCCTCGGACCGGATGGTGGTCGTCGCCGATCAGGGCAAGGTCGTGGACTGCCTTGGCAAGTTCAAGCTGCCGGTCGAGGTGATCCCCTTCGGCTGGCAGTCGACCCGCACCCATATCGAGCGCGTGCTGGAGGAACTGGGCATGGCCGAACGCCCGGCGATCCTGCGCGAAAGGGATGGCAAACCCGTCCTGACCGACGAAAGCAACCTGATCCTCGACCTCGCGCTGGAGCAGATCCATGATGCCCGCGCGCTGGCCCGCGGACTGTCCTCGATCGCGGGGGTGGTTGAACACGGGCTTTTCCTGAATATCTGCAGCCTTGCCATCATCGGTTGTCCCGATGGCTCGGTCGTCGAGTTGCGGCGTGAGGATCTGGAATGACTTTCGATTATGATCTGTTCGTGATCGGCGGGGGGTCGGGCGGAGTCCGCGCCGCGCGGATCGCGGCCAGCGAATACGGCGCACGCGTCGGACTGGCCGAGGAAAGCCGCATGGGCGGCACCTGCGTCATCCGTGGCTGCGTTCCGAAAAAGCTGATGGTCTTTGCCTCGCAGGCCGAGGCGCTGGCGACCGAGGCGCGCGGCTATGGCTGGACCACCGCCAGCGCCGGGCCCTTCGACTGGGTGATGTTCCGCCACAAGCTGGACGCCGAACTGACCCGGCTTGAGGGGGCCTATACCGGCGGGCTGGTCGCCGCCGATGTCGAAATCCACAAGCAGCGCGCCCGCCTGCACGACGCGCATACGGTCGAGCTGGCCGATGGCACCCGCGTCACCGCCAAGCATGTGCTGGTCGCGACGGGCGGCCACCCGCAGCGCCCCGGCATTCCCGGCGAGGAGCTGGGGATGATCTCGGACGACCTTTTCCTGATGGAAAGCCTGCCGGGCCGGGTCCTGGTGGTCGGCGGCGGTTTCATCGCCTGTGAATTCGCGACGATTCTGGCCGGGCTGGGGGCCGAGACCGTGCTGACCTATCGCGGCGACGCCGTGCTGCGCGGCTTTGACGAGGAACTGCGCCGCCACGCGACCGAACAGTTGCGCGTGATCGGGGTCGAGTTGAAGCTGGAAACCACCCCTGCGGCGCTGGAAAAGGACGGCGACAAGATCCGCGTCCTGTGGCCCGATGGCAGTGCCGAGATCTATGACGCGGTCATGTTCGCGACCGGTCGCGTGCCGAACACCAAGGGCCTTGGACTTGCCGAGGCGGGCGTCAAGCTTGGCCGCAAGGGCGAGGTGCTGGTCGATGAATGGTCGCAAAGCTCGGTCCCTTCGGTCTTTGCCGTGGGCGACGTGACCGACCGCGTGAACCTGACCCCGGTTGCGATCCGCGAAGGCCACAGCTTCGCCGACACCGTCTTCGGGGCCAATCCGCGCAAGGTCGATCACCGGCTGGTCGGCTCGGCCGTCTATGTCCGCCCGCACGAGGTCGCGACCATCGGCTTGACCGAGGAAGAGGCCGCGGCAGCGGGTCCGCACAAGGTCTATCTGGCCAGCTTCCGGCCGATGCGGTCGATCTTTGCCGGATCGGATGCGCGGGCGGTGATGAAGCTGCTGGTCGATGCCGAGACGGACAAGGTCGTCGGTTGCCACATCTTCGGACCCGAGGCGGGCGAGATGATCCAGCTGGTCGCGATCCCGATGGGAATGGGCGCCAGCAAGGCCGATTTCGACGCCGCCATCGCCGTTCACCCCACCCTGGCCGAGGAAATGGTCACGATGCGGCGTCCGGTGCGGCATATCGGCGGCGCACATGCTGACAAAACCGTTGGTTCGGCTTGATTATTTGCCGCCCGGCACCAGTTTGAACCTGAAACAGTCGCAAGAGTATCAGACGAGGCAAGAGACGCATGGCGGGACAAGGCCCATGGGGCAGCGGAGGAGATGACGGCAAGGGGGGCAACGAGCCTCCCAAAGGGGGCCAGCGCCCCTGGGGCAATGCCGGCGGCAACCGGGACGAGGAGCCGCGCGGCCCCCGTCGCGGCGACCAGCAGATGCCCGAGATCGAGGAGTTGGTCCGCAAGGGCCAGGACCGGCTGCGCGTCCTGATGGGCGGCAAGGGCGGGCAGGGCGGCGGTGGCGGCCCCCGCGGCGGCGGTCCGCGCCGTTCCGGACCGCAACTGTCCATGAGCCGGGGCAGTTGGGGCCTTGTTGCCCTTGGCGCGGTGGCGGTCTGGGCATTCATGTCCTTCTATACCGTCAACCCCGAGGAACGCTCGGTCGAGCTGCTGTTCGGCCGTCCCTTCGCCACCGGTGAAGAGGGCCTCAACTTTGCCCCTTGGCCGGTCGTCAAGGCCGAGGTCGTTCCGGTTTCAGCCGAACGCACGACCGAGATCGGGACCGGCCGCGCCGGACCGATGGACAGCGGTCTGATGCTGACCCGCGACCAGAATATCGTCGACATGGCCTATCAGGTGGTCTGGAACATCTCGGACCCCGAGAAATACCTGTTCAACCTGGCCGATCCGGACGACACCATCCGCGCCGTTGCTGAATCGGCGATGCGCGACATCGTCGCGCGTTCGGAACTGGCACCGATCCTGAACCGCGACCGCGGCACCATCGGCGAGGATCTGAAGCTTTCGGTGCAGAACACGCTGGACGCCTATGAGGCCGGGATCAACGTGGTCCGGGTCAACCTTGACCGCGCCGACCCGCCGCGCGAGGTCATCGACAGCTTCCGCGAAGTGCAGGCCGCCCAGCAGGAACGCGACCGGCTGGAGAAGGAAGCGGATGCCTATGCGAACCGCGTCCTTGCCAGCGCGCGCGGCGAAGCCGCCGCCGTGATCGAACGGTCCGAAGCCTATCGCGCCGAAGCCGTGAACACTGCCCAGGGTGAAGCCGCGCGCTTCAACTCGGTCTATGACGAATACATCAAGGCGCCCGACGTGACGCGTCGCCGCATGTACATGGAAACGATGGAGAAAGTTCTGGGCCAGGCCAACAAGATCATCCTGGACGGAAATGCCGGACAGGGCGTCGTGCCCTATCTGCCGCTTGACCAGCTGCGTCCCCGCCCGACCACGAATACCACGACCACCACCACCGGCAGCGCCGGCACCGCCACCGGGGGGAACCAGTAATGCAGCGAGCGCTTTCCATTCTGGTCCTGCCCTTTGTCGCGGTCGTGGTCCTGATCGCCTCGGCCTCGATCTATATCGTCGATGTGCGCGAAAAGGCCCTTGTCATGCGCTTCGGCGAGGTGGTCGACGTGCGGGAAAATCCAGGCATGGGCCTGAAGGTGCCCTTCATCGACAACATCGTGCGCTATGATGCGCGGATCCTGGGCATCCCGACGCCCCCGATGGAGGTGACGCCCCTGGATGACCGCCGGCTTGTCGTCGACGCCTTCGCGCGCTGGCAGATCACCGATGTCGTGCAGTTCCGCCGCGCCACCGCCGCGGGCGGCATCCAGTTCGCCCAGCAGCGTCTGGCCGACATCGTGACCAACGCCATTCGCCAGGTGCTGGGTTCGGTGCCCTCGACCACGGTGCTGTCCGACGACCGCACGCCGCTGATGAACCAGATCCGCGATCTTGCGCGCGAAAACGCCAAGGATCTGGGCGTCCGCGTCATCGACGTCCGCCTGACCCGCACCGACCTGCCCGAGCAGAACCTGACCGCGACCTATGCCCGGATGCGTGCCGAGCGTGAGCGCGAAGCTGCGGACGAGATCGCCCGTGGTGGTGAAGCGGCGCAGCGCGTCCGCGCCGCTGCCGACCGGACCGTGGTCGAGCTGACCTCGGAAGCGCGCAAGAAGGCCGAGATCGTCCGTGGTGAGGCCGATGCCCGCCGGAACGCGATCTATGCGGAAGCCTTTGGCCGCGATCCCGAGTTCTTCGCCTTCACCCGCTCGATGACGTCGTATGAGCGCGCGTTGAAGGGCGAGAACAGCTCGCTTGTGATCCAGCCCGAGGGGCAGTTCTTCGACTATCTGCGCAATGACGGCGCGGATCGCGCGAACCCTGTGCCCGGTGCCAGCACCGCCGCGCTGTCGGTCGTCACCGCCAGCCCCTTGGTCGAAATCGCCGCGCCCGAGGAAGAGCCTGTGGCCCCCGACGAAACCAACCGCGAGGGCCAGCCCTTGGGCGAGAATGCGGGCGTCAAACTGACCCCGATGCCGGAATCCCTGGCCAGCCCGCCCCAACCCGAAAGCGTTGTGCCGGCGACCCCGCCAGCCAACTGAACGGGACCAGAGACAATGGAAAAGGGGCGAAGCATCGGCTTCGCCCCTTTTTCGTATGTCCAGTGTCGTCGTGCCTGCGGTCAGGCGTGGCGCCGGTCAGCGGGTGGCTTCGGTCTCAGCTACGGGTTGGTTTGCCAGCCTAAGCTCGTCCTCGGAAATCTCGCGCTGCCATTCGCGCCAGATCGAGACCAGCAGCGCCATCAGCACCGGGCCGACGAACAGCCCGACGATGCCCATGGTCTTCACCCCGCCGATCAGGCCGAAGAAGGTCGGCAGGAACGGCAGCTTGACCGGCCCACCCACCAGAAGCGGGCGGATGGTCTTGTCGACGACGAAAAGTTCGCAGGTGCCCCAGATGAACAGCGCCAGCCCCGCCACCGGATTGCCGCTGGCCGACAGATAGATCGAGACCAGCGTGAAGCACAGCGGCGCGCCACCCGGAATCAGCGCCATGAACCCCGTGATCACCCCGAACGTGACCGGAGAGGGGACGCCCGCGATCCAATAGGCGATGCCCAGCACCAGCCCTTCGCCAATGGCGATCAGGGTCATGCCGGTCACGGTCGAACTGATCGTGGCCGGGACGACGCGGGACAGGCGGTCCCAGCGCTCGGGCAGGATGCGCGCGCCGACGCGGTCAAGCTGCGCCACCAGTCTGTCGCCGTCGCGATACAGCACGAACAGCGTGATCAGCATGAACAGCAGCGTCAGCGCCAGGTTGAAGGCCAGGGATCCCGCCGTCACCGCGCCGCGATAGATCGTGCCGATATTCGAGCCCGAGATCGCCTGAACGATCTCGCTGATCCCGCCGGGATGCCCGATATAGGTGCGCCAGTTCTCGTCCAGCCAGGGGCCGATCTGCGGCAGTTCGATCATCCAGTGCGGTGTCGGTGCGCCCGCCGCGTTGACGAGGATGGCCCAGCTGATCCAGTCCCGCAATTCGCGGAAGGCATAGACCAGCGCCATCGCAATGGGGATGACAAGGAAGCAGACCAGCACCAGGACCATCACTGCCGCGGTCATCGTGCGGCCCGCGCCCAGCTGGTGCACGCCCTTGTTGCGCAGGGGCCAGCTTGCCAGCGCAATGACCGTTGCGGCCAGGACTGGAACCAGGAACCCGTGGAAGAAATAGATCGAGGCCAGGACGATCGCCAGCAACAGCCATCGCGCCGCCGAGATATTCGTCAGAAGCGGCTGTCGATGTGGTCGAAGCCCGGTTGCCCGCGTTGTCCCCGAAGGGATGCGGGCCTTGGTTGAATTTCTGTCGGCTGCCTCGGCTGTGCTCATTTATCTCGTCCGGATACGCCGTTTTACATCATAGCAGATCGCCCAGGGCTTCAAGCCCGGATTGCCCGTGCCCGCGCGCAGTCGGACGCTTCGCTTAGGGTTCGGGAAGGGCGTGACATGGCGATGACGATACCGCGAAAAGGCGTTGTTCAGGCGCTGACCGTGCTGGATGCGCCCATATGTGCTGTCGCCAGCGCAAGTCCGTCGACGACGGCGGTGAATGCCTCGGACCGCATCAGCTGGGCGGTCGGGCAAAGCTCGGATGACATCTGCGTGACCAGACCCATCAGGCTGGAACCGCCGACCAGGATCACGCTGTCGATCGCCGGGGCCGCGACGCCCGACATCTCCAGCGTCTCGGCCGCCGCCGTCAGCAGATCGGCGTGATACTGGGACAGAGCGGCGTCCAGCGTTTGCGGCGTGACCGGACGCGACAGGCCCGGTTCGATGAAGCCCATCGCGATTCGGGCCTGGCCGTCACCGCCATTGGCGGCGATCTTTCCATGCTCGACCGCGAATGCCAGTTCGTGACCCAGTTCTTCGTCCAGAACGGTGGAAAGCCGGCGCAGTGCGTCGCGGTCAACCGCAAGCTTGACCATGTCCTGAACCATGCGCCGTGTTTCGGGCGTATAAAGGAACGGGATGCGCGCCCAGGTCGCCAGTTCGGCAAATATTGCGTTCGGGACCGGCAGCAGGCCGTCCCCCATCTCGCGGCGCAATTCGCCACCATGGCCAAGGGTGGGCATGGCGTGGGTCATCGATACGCTGTGGTCGAAATCGGTGCCGCCCAGGCGGATCCCGTGATTGGCGAGGATATCGACGCTGTTGCCCGTGCTGCGGAACACAGAGAAGTCCGAGGTGCCGCCGCCGATATCGACGATCAGTCCCAGCCCCCCGCTGCGGCCCAACCCGTGCGAGGCGATTGCCGCCGCTTCGGGTTCGGGCAGGAACGCCACATCCTCGAAGCCCGCGGCCAGATAGCAGCCGCGCAGGTCCGCCTCGGCCTGTGCATCGCGTTCGGGGTCGCGGGAATGGAAATGGACCGGCCGCCCGGACAGCGCGCGCGAAAATCGCCGCCCCGTTGCCTTTTCGGCCCGCGATTTCACCTCGGCCAGGAATTCGGCGATGATTTCCGCGATGCTGCGGCGCTTGCCGCCTATCAGGCGTTTTTCATGAACAAGCGAGGTGCCCAGCACGCTTTTCAGGGCGCGCATGTAGCGGCCTTCCTCGCCATCTATCAGGGCTTCGGCGGCGGCCGAGCCGATCTTCATGGTGCCGCCCCGGACTGGAAAGAACACGGCGGTCGGCAGGGTCTCGGCCCCGTCCTCGATGCTGATGCGGCGGATGTGGCCGTCCTCGACAATGGCGGCGGCGCTGTTCGACGTGCCGAAATCGATGGCGAGAATGTCGTCCTGCATGGCGCGGCCCCTTATGTCGGAAAGCCGGGGCTGATACCGCCTTTCCTCGCGCGCGGCAAGGTCTTCGCGCCGATCGCCGTTGTGAAACCCGGATCCGCACCAAAACGAAGGCTGGACAAACGAGAAAATATGGAATAATTGCTGACCTATCCGGATTGAGCTAATTCCCTTTCGCAATCCGGCTATGCAAACGCAATTTTCTGACCGCCGCCGTGTTTTCATCCCGGCGGTGATCCGCTATGGCGCGCGATGGCCGCGTCGCGTGCGATGCTGGCACCCCCGGAAATTGCGGACAAGAACATGACAGACCAGACATACGGCGCGACGCCATCCGCGCGCGCCAAGCCCGTCAACTCTCCAGCACGCGTCCTGCTGGCCAGCCTGATCGGCACGACTATCGAATTCTTCGACTTCTACGTCTATGCCACGGCCGCGGTGCTGGTCTTCCCGACGCTATTCTTCCCGGCCGAGGATGCGACGACGGCGCTTCTTGCCTCGTTCGCGACCTTCTCGATCGCCTTCTTCGCGCGACCCTTCGGCGCGATCGTGTTCGGCCATTTCGGCGACCGTATCGGGCGCAAGGTGACGCTGGTCGCCGCGCTGCTGACGATGGGCGTTTCGACCGTGATCATCGGCCTGCTGCCCTCCTATGCCCAGATCGGCGTTGCCGCGCCCGCGCTGCTGGCGCTGTGCCGCTTTGGTCAGGGCTTTGGCCTTGGCGGCGAATGGGGCGGTGCGGTCCTGCTGGCGACCGAGAACGCGCCCGAAGGCAAGCGCAGCTGGTACGGGATGTTCCCGCAGCTTGGCGCGCCCGTCGGGCTGTTCCTGTCTTCGGGCTTCTTCTGGGTGCTGCTGCATTTCATGTCTCAGGAAGATCTGCTGGCATGGGGCTGGCGCCTGCCGTTCCTGGCCTCGATCCTGCTGATTGTGCTGGGCCTGTGGGTGCGGCTGTCGATCACCGAGACCCCGGAATTCGCCGAAGCCATCAAGCGCGACCAGCGCGTCTCGGTGCCGGTGGTCGAGGTCTTCCGCAATCACAAGCGCAGCCTGTTCCTGGGCACCTTCGTCGCGCTGGTGACGTTCGTGCTGTTCTATATCTGCTCGGCCTGGCTGCTGTCCTATAACGTCAAGGTGCTGCAGATCCCGTTCCTGGACGCGCTGAAGATCCAGATCTTCGGTTCGGTCATCTTCGGGATCGCGATCCCGCTGGCGGGCAAGGTCGCCGATGCCGTTGGGCGCCGCCCTTTCCTGATCGTGGTCACGGTGCTGATCGGGGCCTTCTCGTTCCTGCTGGCGCCGCTGATGAGCGGGGGTGAAGGTCCGCTTTACCTGTTCGTCGCGCTTGGCATGTTCCTGATGGGCCTGACCTATGGCGTCATCGGTGCCGCGTTGGCCGCGCCTTTCCCGACCAAGGTGCGCTATACCGGCTCGTCGATCACCTTCAACTTCGCCGGCATTTTCGGCGCCTCGCTTGCGCCCTATGCCGCCACCTGGCTGCAAAAGACCTATGGGCTCAGCCACGTGGGCTATTACATGCTGGCCGCCTCGGTCATCACGCTGCTCTGCATCCTGGCATCTGGCCGGGACGAGGTCTGATCCCGACCGCGGTCCGTCAGGGTCGCAGGCATGACATCGAAGGGCCCCGGCAATCGTGCCGGGGCCTTTTTGCATAGGGTCGCAAGCTCGCAGGACAAGGGCGCTGCCGGAAACGGCAGAGCGTCGGTTTGTCGATAAGGGCGAGCAGGACGTCACGGGGCGATCCCACCGGGGCGCGCGCGACGGATGGCGAAAGGGCCCCGGCTTGCTACCGGGGCCCTTTGACGCTTGGGCTTCAGTTCTTCTTCTTGTCGGCCAGCTTTTCGGGGCCGGGCAGCTCGATGTTGATTTCGAGGCTCGAAAGTTCGTTGCCGCGCTCCAGCTTGACGTCGACGGCATCGCCGTCGATCTCCATGTGCCGGCGCACGACCTCAAGGATCTCGCGCTGCAGCGTGGGTAGGAAGTCCGGGCTGGTTCCTCCGGCGCGTTCATGCGCGAGGAGGATCTGGAGCCGTTCCTTGGCGGTCTGGGCGGAGCCGTTCTTTCGCGGGCGGAAGGAGAAGCCGAACATGGTCAGGCCGTCCGTCCAAGAAGGCGCTGAAGGAAGCCGCGGCGCTCGGCCGGGTTCACGCGCAGTTCGATCTGTTCGCCCACAAGCCGGCCGACCGCGTCCTCATAGGCCTTGGCGGCGGGGGACTTGTCGTCCATCACGACCGGCATGCCAAGGTTCGATGCCTTGAGCACGGTGGTGCTTTCCGGGATGATGCCGATCAGCGGGATCGCCAGGATTTCCAGAACGTCCTCAACGCTCATCATCTCGCCATTGGCCGAACGCTGCGGGTCGAAGCGCGTCAGCAGAAGCTGTGCCTTGACCGACCGCTCACCGCCCTTTTCCGCGTGATAGGTCTTGCTGTTCAGCAGGCCCAGCACCCGGTCGCTGTCACGGACCGAGGACACTTCCGGGTTCGTCACGACCACGGCCTCGTCGGCGTAATACATCGCCAGATGGGCGCCGCGCTCGATCCCGGCGGGGCTGTCGCAGATGATGTATTCGAATTCCTCGCGCAGTTCGTCCAGGACGGCCTTGACGCCTTCCTTGGTCAACGCGTCCTTGTCGCGGGTCTGCGAGGTCGGCAGCACGAAGAGGTTCTCAAGCCGGCGATCCTTGATCAGCGCCTGCTTCAGCTTGGCGTCGCCCTGGATCACGTTGATGAAGTCGAAAACCACGCGGCGTTCGCAGCCCATGATCATGTCGAGGTTGCGCAGGCCCACGTCAAAGTCGATCACGACCGTCTTGTGGCCGCGCATGGCAAGCCCTGCGCTGATGGCGGCCGAGGAGGTGGTCTTGCCGACGCCGCCTTTCCCCGAGGTGACTACGATGACCTTGCTCACGACAGGCTTCCTTTCGATCAGGTGTTACTTGAGGGACAGGACGCGCAGTTTCTCGCCTTCCAGGCAGACCTGCACGTGTTCCCTGGGGATGTCGGCCCCCAGATTCTCGCTGGTCCGGTAAAGACCCGCGATGGCCAGCAATTCGGCGTCAAGGCTGTGGCAGAAGATCCGGGCCGAGGTATCGCCGTTCACACCCGCAAGTGCCCTGCCGCGCAGACGGCCATAGACATGGATATTGCCCGCCGCGATGATCTCGGCCCCCGAACTGACCGGACCCAGGACGATCAGGTCGCCGCGGTCGGCAAAGACCGTCTGGCCCGACCGGATGGGCTGGGTGATGGTGCGGGTGATCGGCTGCGCCGCCTCTTTCTCGACCTCGGGGGTCGTGGCGGCCGCGGCGGCATTCGCCGAGGGACGTTCGGTCCGGGTCACGCGGTCCAGGGGGACATTGCGCCCGCCGGGCAGGGCGATCAGCCCGGCCTTGGCAGCGGCTGCCACCTGCGCGGGGCTGCCGTTCTGGATGCCGAAGACCGACAGGCGGCGCGACCGCATCTCGGAGGCCAGGGCCACCATCTCGCGCTCTCCGTCCAAGCCCTGCGCGTGTTCAAGGTCGATGACCAGGGGCGCATTCTCGAAGAACAGCGGGGTCTGGTGCAACTTGGCATCCAGCGCCGCAAGGAAGTCTCGGTCCGCCGGACCCGAAAGATGCAGCGCGACCGCCGTGAAGAAGCGGCCGCGAATCTGCACCGGCTTCACCGTCGCGACCTTTTGGGTCGGCATGTGTTTGGAATCCTGTATTTGCACGCTCACTCTGCCCGGATTCTTACACGCACAGGTTGATTCCTGCGCGCGGATGTTTTGAATCATTCCTAATACGCAGAAACCCCAGCGTCCATCGGCCATGCAGGTTCCAGCATCATTCGGCGGAGAGATGCCGCCCCGTCGGCGGCAAATCGTGGGCTTTCGCCTCCAAAAGCGAGCATTCTGCCGTCTAAATCGCGCCTTGGTTGTGGCTGAAAGCCGAAAGCCGCCGATCACGGCTCGTTCGGCCGATCGTGATCGCATTGTCCCGCAAGCCATTCGCGAAAGGCGGCCAGCGGGCGACCCATCTGCCGGGTGTCGGGCCAGGCCAGCATATAGGCGCCACCCGCACGCACCGCGGGAAAGGGCAGGGCAACCAGGCGGCCTTCTCGCAATTCGTCCTCGGCCAGATATTCGGGAAGAAGCGCGACGCCCAAGCCCTGGATCGCCGCCTGAATGATCATCGAAAACTGGTCCATCATCATGCCGCCGCTGCCCAGCCGGGGGGCGTGGCCCTGCGCGCGGAACCAGTCCTCCCACGCAGTCGGGCGGTTTTCCAGATGCAGCAGGGTCAGCGCTGCGACCTCGTCCAGTCCCGAAATCCTGCGTCCTTGCAAAAAGCGGTGCGCCACGCAGGCGACATGGCTTTCGTCGAACAGTTTCTGGTGATGGGCATCGGGCCAGTCCGCGTGGCCATAATAGATGACGGCGTCGAACGGCTCGGTCCCGAAGCTGAACCGGGGCACGCGCGTCGACACGTTCAGCGAGATGCCGGGATGGCAGGACAGAAAGTCCTTGAGCCGGGGCGCCAGCCAACGCGTGCCGAAAGTCGGCAGGATTGCCAGCGACAGCGTGCCACCGGCAGGGTTGACCGCTATCTGCATGCTGGCATGCTGGATGATGTTCAGCGCCCGCGTGACTTCGGCCACATAGCCGGTGGCCAGTTCCGAGGGCCAGAGCCGCTTGCGGCGCCGGTGAAACAGCGGGCTGCCCAACTGTTCCTCAAGGCTTTGCACCAGCCTGCTGACGGTGCTTTGGGTCAGGCCCAGCTCTTCGGCGGCGGCAGTGCTGGAGCCGCTGCGCATCACGGCCTCGAAGGCAAGGAGTTGCTGTATCGACGGAAGATAGCGGCGTGGTCGCAAGTTCATTCATCCAATGCATGATCTTGCAGAAAATATGAGTTTCCGGTTCCTCGGACAATGATCTAGTGCATGACCTCAGGGCGATGGAACAGGCAGGACATGACGGACGCACCGCTGAAAGATCTGAAGGTGGTCGAGCTGGCGCGCATTCTGGCCGGTCCATGGATCGGCCAGACGCTGGCCGATCTGGGGGCGACGGTCATCAAGGTCGAGGCACCCGAGGGGGATGACACCCGCCGCTGGGGGCCGCCCTTCATCCAGCGCCCGCGCCCGGATGGCGGGTCCGAGACGGTCGCCGCCTATTTTCACGCTGCGAACCGGGGCAAGACCTCGGTCATCTGCGACTTTGGGAATGCCGATGATCTTGACCGGCTGAAAGACCTGATCGATCAGGCCGATGTCGTGATCGAGAACTTCAAGCTGGGCGGGCTGAAACGCTTCGGATTGGATTATGACAGCCTCGCGGCCCGCAATCCGGGGCTGGTCTATGCCTCGATCACAGGCTTTGGGCAGACCGGGCCGCGGGCGGCGCAGCCGGGCTATGACTTCCTGATCCAGGGCATGAGCGGCATCATGGACCTGACCGGTGACCCCGAGGGGGAGCCGCAGAAGATCGGGGTCGCCTGGATCGACATCTTCACCGGGCTCTACGGCGTGATCGCGGTGCAGGCAGCGCTGGCCGAACGCGCCCGCACGGGGCTGGGCCAGCATCTGGACCTGTCGTTGCTGGACAGCGGTGTCGCGGTCCTTGCCAATCAGGCGACGAACCATCTTTTGGGCGGGACCGAACCGCGGCGGTTGGGAAATGCGCATCCGAATATCGTGCCCTATCAGGTCTTTCCCGCGCGGGATGGTCATTTGATCATCGCTTGCGGCAACGACCGCCAATTCGCCGCGCTCAGCGAGGTGCTGGGGATGGCAGAACTGGCGACGCGGCCCGAATATGCGACCAACCCTGAACGCGTCGCGCACCGGGACAGCCTGACCCCGATGCTGGCCGAGGCGACCGGGCGGCGCGCGCGGGACGAGCTTCTGGCCGCGCTTGAGCGGGTGGGGGTCCCGGCCGGACCGATCAACAGCGTCTCGCAGGCTTTGGCCGAACCGCAAATCCAGCATCGTGGGCTGCGTATCGCGCCCGAGGGGATTGCCGGCTTGCGCACCCCCATCGTCTTTTCCCGCAGCCGGATGGTCACCGACAAGGCCGCGCCGGCGCTGGGTTCGGGAAAATGGTCCTTTGACGCGGACTGACCCCGGACCGATAACCACATTTGCAGCCAAGGAGCCTAACGCCATGTCCGAACCGAGCAGGCAGAAACCGAAGGATGCCCCGGATCTGGGCCGCTTCGACTGGGAAGATCCGTTCCGCATGGAACTGCAACTGACCGAGGAAGAGCGGATGCTGCGGGACGCCGCCCGCGCCTATGCGCAGGATCGTCTGCAACCCCGCGTCATCTCCGCCTATCGCGACGAGATCACCGACCCCGAGATCTTTCGCGAGATGGGCCAGATGGGCCTGCTGGGTGTCACCATCCCCGAGGAATTCGGCGGGCTGGGCGGTTCGTATGTCGCCTATGGCCTTGTCGCGCGCGAGGTCGAGCGCGTCGACAGCGGCTATCGCAGCATGATGTCGGTGCAGTCATCATTGGTGATGTATCCGATCCACGCCTACGGCTCGGACGAGCAGCGCCGGAAATACCTGCCGAAGCTTGCCTCGGGCGAATGGATCGGCTGCTTCGGCCTGACCGAGCCTGATGCCGGATCGGACCCTGCGGGCATGAAGACCGTCGCGAAGAAGACTGCCGGGGGCTACGTGCTGTCGGGATCGAAGATGTGGATCTCGAACGCGCCCATCGCCGATGTCTTCGTCGTTTGGGCGAAATCCGAGGCGCATGGCGGCAAGATCCGTGGCTTTGTGCTGGAAAAGGGCATGAAGGGGCTGAGTGCGCCCAAGATCGGAGGCAAGCTGTCCCTGCGCGCCTCGATCACCGGCGAAATCGTGATGGAGGGGGTGGAAGTCCCCGAGGATGCGCTTCTGCCCGGAGTCGAGGGGCTGAAAGGTCCCTTCGGCTGTCTGAACCGCGCGCGCTATGGCATCAGCTGGGGCGCGCTTGGCGCGGCCGAATTCTGCATGCATGCGGCGCGGCAATATGGCCTTGACCGCCAGCAGTTCGGGCGGCCGCTTGCCAATACGCAGCTTTTCCAGCTGAAGCTTGCCAATATGATGACTGACATCGCGCTGGGGCTGCAGGCCAGCCTGCGGGTCGGGCGGCTTCTGGACGAGGCGCAGGCTGCGCCCGAGATGATTTCGATCGTCAAGCGCAACAATTGCGGCAAGGCGCTGGAAATCGCGCGCATCGCGCGCGACATGCATGGCGGGAACGGCATCCAGGAAGAATACCAGGTGATGCGCCATGCCGCGAACCTGGAGACGGTGAACACCTATGAAGGGACGCATGACGTTCATGCGCTGATCCTGGGCCGCGCGATCACCGGCCTGCAGGCGTTCTTCTGAATGCAGGCGGCGGGCGCATTGACTGCGCCCGCCGCTGTCTGTCGATGGCTTCCCGTCAGACCATCCGCGCCAGCGCCACCACGATCGGCCCCATCAACGGCAGCAGCACGTTCGCGATGGCATAGGTCACGGTATAGCCGATGACCGGCGTCCCGTTCCCCGCCTGACTGACAAGCGAGCTGACCGCGGGCGTGCTGCAATGCTGCCCGGCAATCGCGCCCAGCAGGATCGGCAGGGGCAGCTTCATCAGCCACAGGCCAACCATCAGCGAAATGAAGGCCGGCGCCAGTGACAGCACGATGCCCAGGACCGGGAACAGCAGCCCGTATTCCTTGATAAGCGCGATCGCATCCGGCCCGGCGCTAAGGCCGATGGCCGCGATGAAGGTCGCAAGGCCGAAATCCTTGGCGAAATGCGCCGCCGCGCCGGGCAGGGCGCCGTGCCGCGGAAAGCGCATGTTCAGCCAGCCGAAGACCAGCCCGGAAAGCAGCGCGCCCCCGCCCAGCCCCAGCGTAAGGTCCACCGCCCCGACCCGCAGGCTGAGATGCCCGATGATGAGCCCGATGACGATGCCAAGGCCAAGGACTGCGAAGTCGGTGCTGTCCTCGGGTGGAAGCGGTGAGCCGAGTTCGTCGGCGGCACGCATCACGTCTTCCTCGGGGCCGTAAAGGGTGATCACGTCGCCTTCTTGCAGGATCGTCTTTGGCAGGGGCGGCACGGCATGGCCCATGCGGCGGATCTGGGTGATGAAGATGCCGCGCTGCTGCTCGGCCGAGACCAGTTGGCGAAGGTCGCGCGCCTCGTGCCCGACCGCTTCGTCGCGGGTCAGGACGATGTCATGCGAGATCAGAGCGAGCCCTGAATTCTGCGGGACCGGAACCTCCTTGCCCAGCACCTTGCCGGCTGCAAGAATCGTATTCCGGCGACCGCGCAGCAGCAGGATGTCCCCCTCGACCAGGACAGAATCCAGATCGACGGGAATGATGCCGCCATTGCGCAGCACCCCTTCGATCACCACGGTCCAGTGGCGCGTCTCTTCGAATTCTCGGACGGAATGACCGGCCAGTTGCCCGACCTCGAAGGCGCGCTGGACGACGACCGGCAGCTCATAGACCCCTTCTTCCCCCGCGCCCAGCTTGTCGGCCAGCAACTCGGCCTCTTTGCGCAGGTTCTTGCGGGCGATGACGGGGGCGATCTGGGTCACGAACAGCACGATCGAGATCAACCCGAACAGATAGGTCAGGCTGTAGGCGGTGGCGATGTTGGCCTGAAGCTGGGTGTTGATCTCGGGCGCAAGGCCAAGTTTCGCGATCGCCTCGGACGCGGTGCCAAGGACGGCAGATTCCGTGGCAGAACCGGCGAAAAGCCCGGCTGCGGTCCCCGCATCCAGCTTGAGCCACATGACCGCCAGCAGGGTCAGCGTCAGCGATACCGACACCTCGATGACGGGAAACACGGCAAAGCGCGCGCCCCCCCGGATATTGGCGAAGAATTGCGGCCCGGCCGTAAAGCCGAGCGCATAGATGAACAGCGCAAAGGCTGCGTTCTTCAGCTCGTCAGGGACGCGTACGCCAAGCTGGCCAAGTGCCAGCGCGACGAAAAGGGTCCCGCAGACGCCGCCAAGCGCCACGGGACCGATACGCAGGCGGCCGATCAGGTGACCCACGGCCAGCGAGACAAAGAGCGCAACGACGGGGTCGGTCAAAAGGGACATGCCGGACCTATCGAAGCAAGGGGTTCAGGAACCATCTGGTTTCAGCGTTTCTTGTACTCGTCATGTAGTTCATCGGCCATCTTGCGCAGCAGCCGCCCGATCGCCGCATATTCGTACTCGTTCAGGTTCGCGAGCGAGATGCGCCCCGACGCACGGTCGGACCCGAAGCCTTTGCCGGGCAGCATCACGATCCCGGTTTCGTCTGCGATGCGGAACAGCATGTCGCCCGCGCTGGCCCTTTCCGACATCCATTCGGCGAAGTCGTCGCCGTAAAGCTTGCGCGAAATTCCCTGCAGGTCGAGCAGCGTGTAATAGTCGACCGAGTTCGCCTCGTGCTCGACCGGCAGGCCCAGTTCGCGGTAAAGGGTCGCCTCGCGCCGGCGGATCAGCTTCTTCAACTCGGCCTTGTAGCTGTCCGCTTCGTCCATCAGCGCGAAAAGCGAGAACAGGACCATCTGCACCTGCTGGGGCGTCGAAAGCCCGGCCGTGTGGTTCAGCGCGACGACGCGGCTGTCGGCCACGACGCGGTCGATGAAGGACAGGCCGCGAATGTCCGGCGTCAGCGAGGCATAGCGCGCATCCAGTTCGACCTTGGTCTTCTCGGGCAGGTCCGCCAGCGCGCGGTCCATGACGTTGTCGTCATGGGTGGCGATCACGCCCAGCCGCCAGCCGGTTGCGCCGAAATATTTCGAGAAGGAATAGACAAGGATCGTGTTCTGCGGGCAGACCGAGAACAGCGAACGGAAGTCGTCGGCAAAGGTGCCATAGACATCGTCGGTCAGGATCATCAGGTCGGGGCGGTGATCCTTGACGATGCTGGCGATCTGCTCAAGCCCGGCATCGTTGATCTTGACCGACGGCGGATTGCTGGGATTGACGACGAAGAAGATCTTGATCGCCGGATCCTTCAGCTTCTCAAGCTCGGACGCGGGATATTGCCAGTCGTTTTCCGGGTCGGCGTGAATGGCGACCTGCTCCAGTCCGAATTCCGCAAGCTCGGGAATTTCCAGATAGGGGGTGAATACCGGCGTGCCGATGGCGCATTTGTCGCCCTTTTTGACCAGGCCGTTCATCTGCAGCGAATGGAAAAGATAGGCCATCGCCGCCGTTCCCCCTTCGACCGCGAAAAGGCGGACCGCATCCGACGAAATCGGGCCGCCCACCATTTCCTTGAGGATATAGTGGCGAACGATTTCTTCGCTGATGGTCAGCATGCGCGGCGGGACGGGGTAATTGATCCCAAGCACGCCCTCGACCATTTCATGCAGGAATTCCGAGGCCGGAAGCCCAAGCTGATCGCGGACATAGGAAAGGGCGCGGGCCAGGAAAACGACGCCCGGTTTGTCGCGATTGTCGGCGGTGAAGCGTTCGAAGCGGCCTTCGATCCCATCGATCTTGGGCATCCCGCCGACCGCCACGCTCATGTAGGAATAAGACAGTTCCGCCTCGGTCGTGGCGAACAGCCCAAGCTGGAAAAAGGCCCGGCGCGGCAGGGTGGCCAGGAAGTTCGGGTTACCCCGGCCCGCGTTCAGCATGGTCCGGTTCGCCTTGCCCGAGGCCAGCTTGATCAATTCGTCCTTGAGTTCAAATGGGCTCAACTTGGCATATTTGCTGTAGTCCGTCGCCATCGCGACCTCCAGTCTTCAATGTCAGGTGAAGGCCACGACAAGTGGCCCAAGAAGCGTCAGGAAAACGTTTGCCAATGCATAGGTGATTGCGAAGGGCGTGGTCGGAACCGAGTTGCCGGCCTTGTCCAGCACCTCGCCAAAGGCGGGGTTGGCGCTGCGCGATCCGGAAAGGGCGCCGGCAAAGACCGCGGTATTGTCGTATTTCAGGACGTAGCGACCGAAGAGCATGGTCAGGATCATCGGCAGCAGGGTGACGACGACGCCGATCATGAACAGCTGGATGCCGCTGTCGCGGATCGTGGTGATCGCCTGCAGGCCCGATTGCAGTCCGACGACCGCAACAAAGCCCGCAAGACCAAGGTCGCGCAGCAATGTCGAGGCCGCGATGGGCATGTTCCCATGAGCATAATTTCGCGTCCTGAGCCAACCGAAGACCAGGCCTGACAGCAGCGCGCCGCCCCCGCTGCCCAGCGTCAGCGGGATGGACCCGATCCGCAGCACGGCCAGCCCGATCAGCAGGCCGACCGAGATGCCGATGCCGTGGAATATCCAGTCCGTCTTGTCGCTGGGCAGGATCGAGGTGCCGGTGGCGCGTGCGATCCGCTGCACATCCTCGGACGTGCCGCGCACGGTGACCAGATCGCCCGCCTGGACGACCGTCGCGTCGGTCATCTTGACCGGCACGCCCGCGCGGCTGACCGACAGGACATAGATCCCGTGGCGCAGCGCATCGCCCACGCTGGAGCGGATGACGCCCATCGTCTTGCCGATGAAATCGGGATTGGTGACTGCGACTTCGCGCGTGATCATCACCAGTTCCATGTCGGCGTCGGGCAGGACTTCTTCGCCAAAGCTTCTTCCCACGACCTCTTCCCGGCGGCCGACGATCAGCACGACATCGCCCGGTTGCAGGATCAGCGATGGCTCAACCCCGATCAACGCGCCATTGCGCTTGACGCGTTCAACCGTCAGGCGATGTCCGGCGCTGTTTTCCAGATCAAGGACCGATCCCAGCGCGCCACTGCCCAGCCGATAGACGCGGCCGACCAGTTCCGGCAGGGCGGGCGATTCGCCCGGTCCATAGACCTGCGCACCCGCCAGCAGCGCGGCTTCGGCCTTCATCGCGTCATCGCGGATGCCGCGCTTCATCAGCCAGGGCAGGATGTTGACACAGACGATGATCGCCCCGAACGAGCCGAAGATATAGGTCACGGCATAGCCCACAGCGACATTGCCCTGCAGGCGCTGCACCTCTTCCGCAGCAAGGCCGAGCTTCGAGATGGCCGAGCTTGCCGTGCCGATGATCGCGGATTGCGTCAGGCCGCCAGCGGCGACCCCCGCCGCAAGGCCCTTGTCCAGCCCGAACATGCGCGCCAGCACGATGACGGTCAGAAGCCCGCTGATCGCAAGGAAAGCGGCCAGGGCGATTTCCCGCAGGCTTTGCCGGCCCAGCGAGCGAAAGAATTGCGGCCCGCTTTCATAGCCGACCGCATAGATGAACAGCGCGAACAGAAGCGATTTGACGCCGTTGTCGATATGGACGCCGAAAAGACTGATCAGAACGGCGACAAGAAGCGAACCCGCGACGCCGCCAAGCTGGAATTTACCGAACCGGAACGAGCCGATCCAATAGCCCCCGGCCAGCGAAAGGAACAATGCGATTTCCGGCGACTGCGAGAGGATGGACGAAATCCACGTCATGACAACCTCGGGATGTATCGGATGGGGCGAGCTTTGCCCGATTGACAATTTCAGTCAACGGGATTTGAAACCCGAGGTGCAAATATCCGTTTTTGATCCATAATTGGAACTTGCCCTTGCTTTGGGCGGTCAATTCGAAATGGCCCCATCTTCGTGGCGAATTGATGACAAGGCCCATGCGAATTTCGCTGGCCGAACCAAGTTCGGGACGTCACAGATATTCCGGCCACCCAACACGAAAGACAGCTGCGATGACCGATGCGATCCGACGCCCGGTGGTAATCTCGTCCTCGGATGCAGTGGGCCGCATCGACTGGGGTGGCGCGGTCGAGGCATTGCGGGCGGGTCATCTCCTGCCTCCTGCGCAGATCCGCGACGTGTTCCTTGGGCCCGCGCAGGGCACGATGATGAGCCGCTCGGCCTATATCGAGGGGCTGGGCTATGGCGCGAAGTCGTTCACCGTCTTTGACGCCAATGCCGCGCGCGGCCTGCCGACGGTGCAGGGGGCGATGCTGGTCTTTGATCCCGACGACGGCGCGCTTGCCGCAGTCATCGACAGTGCGCTGGTGACAGGCGTCAAAACGGCGGCGGATTCGGTGCTTGGCGCCAGCCTGTTGGCCCGCCCGGACAGCCGCCATCTGCTGGTCGTCGGTGCGGGCACGGTCGCGGCCAGTCTGATCCGGGCCTATACCACGGTTCTGGCGGGGATCAAGCGCGTGTCGGTCTGGGCGCGGCGTCCCGAACAGGCGCAGGCGCTGGTCGCGGGTCTGGCCGGGATCGGGGCCGAACTTGCCGTCGTCGCCGACCTGCGCGATGCGGTCGGTCGGGCGGATATCGTCTCGACCGCGACGATGGCGCGCGAGCCGGTCATTCTTGGCGACTGGCTGCGACCCGGTACCCATGTCGACCTGATCGGCGCGTTCAAGTCCGACATGCGCGAGGCCGATGATGCGCTGATCGCCCGCGCGGCGCTGTTCGTCGACAGCCGCGCCACCACCATTGGCCATATCGGAGAGTTGCGATCGCCTCGGGTGCGATCACACCGGGGGACGTGCTGGGCGATCTTTACGACCTCGTGCGCCCGGACGCCCGCAAGCGCGTCACGGATGACGAGATCACGGTCTTCAAGAACGGCGGCGGCGCGCATCTGGACCTGATGATCGCCGTTTATATCGCCCGGATGATGGCGGGCTGAACCCTTCAGCCCAGATTGAAGTTCTGTTCCACCACCGCCTCCATCGAGACGTGGCTGGAGGTATTGCTGATATGGGGCAGGGACGAGATCTTGTCGGCAAGGATCTGGCGGAAATGGTTCATGTCGCGCGAACGGACCTTCAGCAGGTAATCGCAACCGCCCGCGATCATGTAGCATTCCTCGACTTCGGGGATGGCGCGGACGGCGGTGTTGAACTGCTGAAGCGCGTGTTCGCGCGTGTCGTTCATGCTGACCTCAAGATAGGTCACGTTGGTCAGGCCCAGCTTCATCGGCGACAGGATCGCGCGATAGCCGGTGATCAGGCCGATCTCCTCAAGATGGCGGATGCGCAGTGCCACGGGGGTCTTGGACAACCCCACCTTGCGCGCCAGTTCGGCAACCGGAATGCGGGCGTTCTCGGTCAGTTCGGCCAAGATCTTGCGGTCGATGGCGTCAAGTTTCTCTTCCATCCGTTTTCCGCCCCGATTTTGTTCCTTCGGACTATGGATTAACATGCATTCAGACACATGGACCAGAACCTTTCTGCTATCTCTCCCGCATCGAATAAGGAGATCGGCATGGCGCATGTCAGCCCCACAGTGTTTTCAACCGACGCGAAATTCGCGGATGAAGCGGCGCTTCTGACCGGGCTTGTGCAGCAGGCCGGGCTGGATGCCGACACGCGCGCCGCGATCACCACGCGCGCCGCCGATCTTGTCCGCCGCATCCGGGTCGAGGCGAAGCCGACGATGATGGAGCATTTCCTGGCGGAATACGGGCTGTCCACGCGCGAAGGCGTGGCGCTGATGTGCCTGGCCGAAGCGATGCTGCGCGTGCCCGACCGCCAGACCATCGACGCGCTGATCGAGGACAAGATCGCGCCCTCGGACTGGGGCAAGCATCTGGGCGAGGCCAGTTCGTCGCTGGTCAACGCCTCGACCTGGGCGCTCATGCTGACCGGCAAGGTGCTGGATGATGACCAGGCCGGGACGTTGCGCCGCATGGTGCGCCGCCTGGGCGAACCGGTGATCCGCTCTGCCGTCGGCCGCGCCATGAAAGAGATGGGCCGCCAGTTCGTTCTGGGCCAGACCATCGAAGGTGCGCTGGACCGCGCCCGAAAGCGCGAGGCGCAGGGTTTTACCTACAGCTATGACATGCTGGGCGAGGCGGCGATGACCGGCGCAGACGCGGTGCGCTATGACCGCGCCTATTCCGACGCGATCGCGGCCATTGCCAAGGCCTGCGACAAGGGCTCGGTCGAGGCCAATCCAGGCATCTCGATCAAGCTGTCGGCGCTGCATCCGCGCTATGAGGTCGCGCAGGAAGAGCGCGTCATGGCCGAACTGGTGCCGGTGGTGCTGAAGCTGGCGCAGCAGGCCAAGGCCGGTGGCATGGGCATGAACATCGACGCCGAGGAACAGGACCGGCTGGTCCTGTCGCTGAAGGTGATCGAGGCGGTGCTGTCCGATCCCTCGCTGGCCGGGTGGGACGGCTTCGGCGTTGTCGTGCAGGCCTATGGCAAGCGCGCCGGGCAGGTGATCGACTGGCTTTACCAGACCGCGACGCGGCTTGACCGCAGGATCATGGTTCGACTGGTCAAGGGCGCCTATTGGGATACCGAGATCAAGCGCGCGCAGGTCGAGGGGTTCGAGGGCTTCCCGCTGTTCACCAGCAAGGTCGCCACCGATGTCAGCTATATTTCCAACGCGAAGAAGCTGATCGGCTATGCCGACCGCATCTATCCGCAATTCGCGACGCATAACGCCCAGACCGTGGCTGCCGTCCTTGAGATGGTCGGCGGCATCCGCTTCGAATTCCAGCGCCTGCATGGCATGGGCGAGCGGCTGCATGACATCGTGCTGAACGAAACCAAGGGCCGCTGCCGGATCTATGCCCCCGTCGGGGCGCATCGGGACCTGTTGGCCTATCTGGTCCGCCGCCTGCTGGAGAACGGGGCGAACTCGTCCTTCGTTCACCAGATCGTCAACGAAAGCGTATCCCCCGAAGAGGTCGCGCGCGACCCGTTCGAGGCGCTGGCGACGGCGCATGCACCGCGTTCCCTGCTGGCCCCCGCCGCGCTTTACGGAGACGAGCGGCGGAACTCGGTCGGGTTCGACCTGAACGATGAAGAGACGCTGGCCCGGATCCGGGCCGCGCGCGACCTGCCGATTCCCGATGCGATGCCGCAGACCGTCTCGCCGCCGACCGGGGCGATGCAGGATGTCCTGAACCCGGCGACGGGCGCGGCGATTGCGCAGGTGATGATGGTCGACGCCGAAACTGCCGCGCGCGCCATCGACGACGCCCGCACCTGGGATGTTCCGGCCGCCGAACGTGCCCGCATCCTGCGCCGTGCCGCAGATCTTTACGAGGCGGATTTCGGTCGCATCTTCGCTGTGCTTGGACGCGAGGCGGGCAAGTCGCTGGCCGATGCCGTGGCCGAACTGCGCGAGGCGGTGGATTTCCTGCGCTATTACGCCGCCGAGGGCGAGGCGAGCCCGCAGGCGCCGCGCGGCGTTGTCGGCGCGATCAGCCCGTGGAACTTTCCGCTGGCGATCTTCACCGGCCAGATCGCTGCGGCGCTGATGGCCGGGAACGCCGTCATCGCGAAACCGGCCGAGGCGACGCCCGTCATCGCGATGCTGGGCGTCCAGCTGCTGCATCAGGCGGGCGTTCCGAACACCGCGCTGCAACTGCTGCCCGGTCGTGGCAGCGTGGTCGGGACCGCGCTGACCTCGGACCCGCGGATCGCGGGTGTGGTCTTTACCGGCTCGACCGCGACGGCGCAGACGATCTCGCGCACCATGGCCGAGCATCTGCACCCCGGAACTCCGCTGATCGCCGAGACCGGCGGGCTGAACGCCATGATCGTCGATTCCACCGCGTTGCCGGAACAGGCGGTCCGCGATGTCGTGGCATCCTCGTTCCGGTCGGCCGGTCAGCGCTGTTCGGCGCTGCGCTGCCTTTACGTGCAGGAGGATATCGCCCCGCACCTGATCGAGATGATCAAGGGCGCGATGGACGAGCTGGTCTTGGGCGATCCGTGGGCTTTGCAGACGGATGTCGGCCCGGTGATCGATCCGAACGCACAGAAGGACATTGCCGATTACATTGCCGCCAACGGCAAGCGCGTGATCCACAAGCTTGACGCGCCGGCGCAGGGCTGGTTCATCCCGCCGACCCTGCTGAAGGTCCGCGGCATCGCCGATCTGGAACGCGAGATCTTTGGCCCGGTCCTGCATGTCGCGACCTTCAAGGGCGACGAGCTGGGCAAAGTGATCTCCGACATCAATGCGCGCGGCTTCGGGCTGACCTTTGGACTTCACACCCGCATCGACAGCCGCGTGCAGGAGGTCACCGACGCGATCCATGTCGGCAACATCTATGTCAACCGCAACCAGATCGGCGCGGTTGTCGGCAGCCAGCCCTTTGGGGGCGAGGGGTTGTCGGGCACCGGGCCGAAGGCGGGCGGCCCGCGCTATGTCCCGCGTTTCTTCGCGCCGGGCGAGCCTTCGGCCATCGGGATGGAATGGAAGGGCCCGGCCGACGAGGCGCGGTTGCGCGCCGCTCTGTCGAGCGCGAACCCGAAGAAGATCGAGGAGCGCCTGATGCCCGGTCCGACAGGGGAATTGAACCGCCTGTCCTCGCATACCCGTGCGCCGGTTCTGTGCCTTGGTCCGGGCCGGGCCGCGGTCGCGGCGCAAGTCACGGCGGTCCAGCGGCTGGGCGGGGTGGCGGTCGCCGCGGATGGCGATCTTTCGCCCGAGGCGCTGGGCCGCCTGCCGCAGCTTTCGGCCGTGCTGTGGTGGGGGGACGAGATGCAGGGCCGGGCCTATGCCGCGGCGCTGGCCGAACGCGAGGGCGAAATCGTCCAGCTGGTCACGGCCATGCCCGATCTGGCCCATGTCGCGCATGAACGCCACCTTTGCGTCGATACGACGGCGGCTGGCGGAAACGCCGCGCTGCTGGCGGGCTGAAAACGAAAGGAGATCCGCAAGGGTCTCCTTAAATGCCGAAGGGCGGGCTTGGACAGGCGGCCGGTTCGCCGGTAAGGATCAGCCCGTTTGACCGGACTCCGCCGCGCGCCTGAAGCCCCCCCCTGTGGGGGCGGGGTTGATCCTTGCCACCTCATCGTGGAAGTCGCGCAACTCGGCGTGCCGGCGGTCCTCGGTCCAGTCTTTGGCCGCGGCAAGGGCATGGGACAGTTCCTCGGCCCGGTCCAGCCCCAGGTCGGGGCCAAGCCCGTCGGGCAACCGTCGCCGGATCAGGTCGCCCAGCCGGATGACATGTTCCCGGTGCACCAGCGCCGTCAGCCCTTCGGCCGTCTGCGGCGGCTCTGGCTTCACGATGGGGCCGTGGGGGCCGTCGGCGCGTATGCCAAGCCGTTCTTCGACCGCGCGGGCCACCATGCGAGCGGCGTGGCGGTGCAGCATGATCGTGGAACCCGTCACGGCAAGCAGCTGTGGCGTAGCCGGATCTGCGACGACGCGGACCGGCAGGACAGGCGATCTGCCGTCCAGGGTCGAGGTCGGGCGCACCCCGCACCACGCGTGCAGCACATCGCAACGATCCAGGCGCAGGCGCGGGAACAGCTGGTTCGCCTCGGCCAGGATATAGTCGATCTCGGCATCCTCGACCCTGATCTCGTCTGGATCTTCCGAGACGACGGTCTCTGTGGGACCCATGAAGTGCAGGTCGCGCCAGGGAAATACATAGAAGGGCTCACCCTTGCTGGAAAAAGCCTCAAGCCCCAGCCCGCGGAACCCTTCGGGCAGGCGGACCATGACGTTGACGCCCTTGACGCCAAGGACGCGGGGGCCGCGCCCTGCACCCGGAACCATGTCGATCCAGGGACCGGCCGCATTCACGACCAGGTCGGCGGTGAGGTTTGCAATGCCCGTCGCATGGGGTTCGCGTTCCTCCAGTGTCACCTGCCACCGGTCGGCGGTCCGTTGAAGCCCGGTCACTGCGGTATAGGTGCGGATGATCGCGCCCCGACGTTCCGCATCCAGCGCGGTATCGACGCAGATCCGCTCGGGCCAGGCATACATGTATTCTTCGAAATGGCCGACCCCGGTCAGGGAACCGCCAAGCTCGGCTGCAAGCGGGCTGATGCCGGCGGCATCGGCCCGGTTCTTGCGACGGTAGGAGAGCGGGAATTCCCATTCGCCCAAGGCGTCGGCCAGGCGGAAGCCGATGCCGACCAGCCATGCCGGATAGCGATCTCCGCGCCGGAACGGATAATGGAAGGAATGCCGCGTCAGGTGCCCCGGCATCAGCCGGACCAGTTCGGCCCGGCACCGCATCACCTGCCGCGTATAGCGCAGGCGTTCCAGCATGTCGCGCGGGTGCAGCACCATCTGCCACAGCGGATAACGCGGGGCGAGATAGCCGACGCCCGAATAAAGCATCCGGCTGGAACGGGCCGAGGTGCCCGCGCCGATGTCCCCGCGATCGACCAGCAGCGTGCGATAGCCGCGCTCGGCCAGTTCGCGGGCGGTGGCACAGCCGACGGCGCCGGCGCCGATGATGACGACCTCGAAATGGCTGCCATCAAGATCTGCAAGGGGCGGCCGCGCCATCTCAGGCCCCTGCCGAGACCGAGATCGCGCGTTGCAGGGACAATTGCCCCACGGGCCGTCCGCTGCCATCCTCGACCCCAAGGCACTGAACGCCCCGTCCCATCATGTCGCGCAGCGCCTCGGTCAGGGTGATGTCCGAACGGATCATCGGCACCCCGCCCGCGTCCGGGGCCAAGGGCTCCATCACCGAGGCGACCTGCACGACCTTGCCGCGATCGACATGCTGGACGAAATTCGCGACATAATCGTCGGCGGGGTTCAGCACGATGTCCTGCCCCGTGCCCTGCTGGATGACCGAGCCGTCGCGCAAAAGCGCGATCCGGTCGCCGATGCGCAGCGCCTCGTCAAGGTCATGGGTGATGAAGACGATGGTCTTGCGCACCTCTTTCTGCAGGTCCAGCAAAACGGTCTGCATGTCATAGCGGATCAGCGGATCCAGCGCGGAATAGGCCTCGTCCATCAGCAGGATCGGCGCGTCATTCGCCAGCGCGCGGGCCAGTCCGACGCGCTGCTGCATGCCGCCTGAAAGCTGGCTGGGATATTTCGCCTCGTATCCGGACAGGCCGACACGTTCGATCCAGCGCATCGAGGTCTTGTTGCGTTGGGCGGAATCGACGCCCTGCACCTCAAGCCCATAGCCCACGTTCTCGATCACCGTGCGGTGCGGCAGCAATCCGAACTTTTGGAACACCATCGCGGTCCTGTGGCGCCGGAAGCTGCGCAGCGCCTCGGGGGACATCTGCACGACATCCTGCCCTTCGACCAGGATCTGTCCGGCTGTGGGATCGATCAGCCGGTTGATATGGCGGATCAGCGTCGACTTGCCCGAGCCGGACAAGCCCATCACGACCTGGATCGCGCCCGCGGGAATGGTGATGTTGATGTCGCGCAGGCCCAGCACGTGGCGATGGTTGTCGTTCAGTTCCTGCTTGGTCATGCCGCCATTGATGGCGTCGATGAACTCGGCGCCACGCGCTCCGAAAATCTTGTAGAGGTTTCTGATCTCGATCCCGATGGGTTCAGACATGGCCGCCTCCGCGATGTTTCTGCAGCCGGTGGCCCCAGGCCTGGCTGATGCGATCGAACAGGATCGCGATGCCGACGATGGCCAGACCGTTGAACAGGCCAAGCGTGAAATACTGGTTCGAGATCGCCTTCAGCACCGGCTGGCCCAAACCCTGCACCCCGATCATCGATGCGATGACGACCATGGCCAGCGCCATCATGATCGTCTGGTTGATCCCCGCCATGATGGTCGGCAGGGCCAGAGGCAGTTCCGCCTTGACCAGCCTTTGCCAGCGAGAGGAACCAAAGGCATCCGCCGCCTCCAGCACCTCGCGGTCGACCTGCCGGATGCCAAGGTTGGTCAGACGGATCATCGGGGGGATGGCATAGATCACCACCGCGATCAGGCCGGGCACCTTGCCGATCCCAAGCAGCATCACGACCGGGATCAGATAGACGAAGGACGGCATCGTCTGCATGATGTCCAGAACCGGATTGACCACCGACTGCACCCGGTCCGACCGCGACATCAGGATGCCGATGGGCAGCCCGACCGCGATGGCCAGCAGGGTCGAGGTCAGGATCATAGAGATCGTCTTCATCGTGTCATCCCACATCCCGAACGCGCCGATCAGGCACAGGGTCACGATGCTGGCGATGACGATGCGGATGCTGCGGCTGGCCCCCCAGGCAAGAGCCGCGACGGCCAGCAGGATGATGGGCCAGGGCGTATTGGTCAGAAGGTTCTCGGACCAGACCAGGAAATGGCGCAGCGGTTCGAACAGGCCTTCGATGGCATCGCCATAGGCGCGGGTGAAGGACCGGAAGCCATCGTCGATGACTTTCTTCAGATCACGGAGAAAACCGTCATCCAGCTGTGGAAACTTGTTGAACCAAGTCATCGCGACCTCGTCATTGGGCAGTAGCTACCGACAGGGCGAAGGGCAGGGGGGCAGAACGCCGCCCCCTTCGGCTTCAGAGGGCGGACTTGATCTTTTCGGCCGCTTCCGGCGTGACCCATGCGGTCCAAAGATCCTCGTGGGTCTTCAGGAACTCGCGCGCGCCATCCTCGCCAGTGGCCTGGTTGTCGGTCATCCACGCCATCAGCGTGTTGACGGTGTCGTTGGTCCAGCTGCGCTTCGAGAGATAGTCGATGACAGCCGGATCGGTCTTTTCGGCGAAGCTTTTCGACACCAGCGTGAAGACGTTGTCACGCGGGAAGGCGTTCTGCTTGGGATCGGCGCATTCCGAGACCGAGGTGCAGCGCTTCCACTCTGCCATGTCGTTCGGCATTCCGAAATCGACCGGCACCATATCGTACTTGCCCAGCATCGAAGTGGGCGACCAGTAGAAGCCCAGCCACGGCGCCTTCTGCTCGTAGGCCTTCGCCATCGAGCCGTCGAGGCCTGCGGCCGAGCCGGTATCGACCAGCGTGAAGCCCTTGCCCTCGATATCGAAGGCTTTCGCAAGCTGGGTGGTGACGACGGTGCCGCCCCAGCCCTGCGGACCGTTATAGACCGCGCCCTTGGAGGCATCCTCGGGGGCGGGGAAAAGTTCGGGATGGGCGAGGATTTCCTCGATCTTGTTCAGGTTCGGGTGCTCGTCCAGCATGTAGCGGGGGATGAACCAGCCCTGCTGGCCGCCATCGGACAGCGAGCGCGACAGTTCGACGATCTTGCCGTCCTTCAGGCCCCCGGCCACGACTTCGGGCATCAGGTCGACCCAGGATTCCGGCACCACCTCGGGCTGGCCCTTTTCCACAAGCGAGGTGATCGCGGGGACGGTGTCGCTGGTCGTGATCTCGGCATCGCAACCATAGCCTTCGTTCAGGATGAACTGGTCCAGGTTGGCCAGTACCTCGGCACTTTGCCAGTTCATGCTTGCGATGGTGAAGGAACCGCAATCGGCGCTGGCGGCGCCTGCGAAGGCCGCAGCGGGAAGACCGGCTGCAAGGGCGAGTGCAAGTTTGTTCATTATGGTTTTCCCTGTTGCGGCTATTTGATGTCGATGCATGCGAACCGCCGCGAAGCTCGCTGCATTCCCGGTATGGCTAGGTCTGGAAAGCCGCGCCCATCTGGCGCGCCTTTTCGGTGGCTGCTTCGAGAGCGCGCGAGATGGCCAGCGAAAAGCCCTCCGCCTCGGCTGCATCAATTCCGGCGGCGGTGGTGCCGCGATAGTCGCGATAGGCTTCTACAAGCGTTTCCGCCTGATCTATACGCCCTGATAGCATGGCCGCGCCGCCGCAGACCGCGGCCTCGGTCGCGCGCCATGCGATTTCCGCGGGCACACCGCGCTCCTGCATGAAGCGCGCCATCGCCATGGCCATCAGCGCGGGATAGGCCGCGCCAGATCCGGGCAGGGCCGTCATCAGGTCGATCTGCGCTTCGTCCGGCAACTCATCGGTGGTGCCAATGGCCGAAAGCAGTCGCGCGGCGGTCGCACGGTCCTGCGGGGTTGTGCCGGCATCGGCCCAGAAGGGGGAATAGGAGGCCCCGATCTCGGCCGCTGCATTGGGCATGGCCCGCACGATCCGGCCACCGCATTTCGCAAGCACGCCCGAGCCGACCCCCGCCATGAACGAGATGACAAGCTTGCCTTCGGCTTGAAGTTTCAGGCTCGCCCAGTCTTCGGGGCGGACAGATACGACGATCACATCGGCCGCCGCCGAAAGTGCGTCCGCGTCGGAGGCCCATTCCACGCGGTGGCCGTGATAATCGGCGCGCGGGCCGCTGCGGTTCAGAAGGACAAGATCGCTGGCAGGGACAACACCCCGCGTCAGCAGGTGTCCCCCCAAGGCCGATCCCAGCCACCCCGTAGCGCCAATGATCCCCACTCGCATGTCGTCGATCCTCGTCCGTAACCGGCGTCATTGCAACTTGGCTAGCAGACTCATCCCGCAGCTGGCAACAAAATGTTCATGACTGTCATACTATGGTTCATGTGCGCGCATTTCACATGCACTGTGGAACTTGCAACGGACTTGACTGAACAGATCGAATTTCAAGCGCTTAGGGCTCCGCAAGGCGGCGGCACCGTAAAAATGGGCGCGCCAATGCGTAGACAAAATATGCATGTGACCCGGCGCCTGCGGGGTGTCTGGTGGGGCAGGATCAGGCGTTCGGCCGACGAAAACGGGCGTTGAATCGCGCGATTTCCCGTGGCTCGGGTTCCTGGTCGGCATAGATGCGGACATACATCGGGATGCGGGCAAGCCGCGTCTCGGTATCCTCGTTGGTCTGGGTCGAGATATAGCCGATCTGCACCAGATAGATGGTGCGGGCGCGGATATCCGCCTCCATCGGGGGAACGTCCCAGCTTTCCATCAGGCGAGTCAGCGCCGCCAGCCGCAGTTCATCCGCCTCTTTCACGCGGGCAGCGACTTTTTCGTCCTGCAAGGCCCAACTGCGGACCGCAAATTCAAGACGGGAATCAAAGGCATCCGGCGACAGGAAGCAGGTCATCAGGTTCAGCATCGCCTCGGCGCGGCTTTCGGCGTAATGCGTCGTCGCATCGACCAGCGGCTTCGTGGTCTTCTGCTCCCACCCCTCCAGTAGTGCCGAAAGCAGCGCCTCGCGATCTTCGAAGAACCAGTAGAAGCTGGTGCGCGACAGGTTGAGTCCCTTGGCCAGCGGCAGGATCTTTACCGCGTCGATGCCGTTTTCGATCAGGGCCTGGTAGCCCGCTTCCAGCCAGCCTTCGCGCGACCCGCGCCAACCCGTTTCTGATGCGCCCGTGCGTTCCATAGGCCGTTGATAGGCTGTCGGACAGGGTGCGGCAAGCCAAATGTTCAATTTTGGGCGCGGGGTGTTCATTGATGATTTTTGAATTGACATGAGTGAACAGTTTTCGGATTTTCGGGACAGCAACAACCTCATCCGCAGGCAAAGCCATGTCGAACGATCCCCTTCTTCAGCCGTTTCAGTTGAAGCACCTGACGCTTCGCAACCGGATCATGATCACCAGCCACGAACCGGCCTATCCCGAGGACGGGATGCCGAAGGATCGCTACCGCGCCTATCACGTCGAACGCGCAAAGGCGGGGGTGGCGCTGACGATGACGGCGGGTTCGGCCTCGGTCGCGCGGGACAGTCCGCCGGTCTTCAACAACATCCTAGCCTGGAAGGACGAGGTCGTCGGCTGGATGAAGAAGCTGGCCGACGAATGCCACGATCACGGGGCCGCGGTGATGATCCAGCTGACGCATCTGGGCCGCCGGACCCGCTGGGACAAGGCCGACTGGCTGCCTGTCGTCTCGCCGGGGCATGAACGCGAAGCTGCGCACCGGTCCTTTCCGAAAAAGATGGAAGACTGGGACATTGCCCGCATCATCGAGGATTACGCCGATGCCGCCGAGCGGATGAAGGCTGCGGGCCTCGACGGGATCGAGCTTCAGGCCTATGGCCACCTCATGGACCAGTTCTGGTCGCCGCTGACCAACGATCTGGACGGCCCCTATGGCGGCAACCTGGACAATCGCCTGCGCTTCACCTTCGATATCCTGCGCGAGATCCGCAAGCGTTGCGGCGACGATTTCATCGTCGGCGTCCGCTATACCGGGGACGAGGATCTGCCGGGCGGAATCACCCCGCAGGACGGGATCGAGATCTCTCGCCGGTTGCGCGACAGCGGCATGGTCGATTTCCTGAACGTGGTGAAAGGCCATATCGACACCGATGCCGGGCTGACCGACCTGATCCCGGTGCAGGGGATGCGGAACGCACCGCACCTGGAATTCGCGGGGGCGATCCGCAAGGCCACGAATTTCCCGACCTTCCACGCCGCCAAGATCCCCGATGTACCGACCGCGCGCCATGCCATCGCGGCGGGGCTGCTTGACATGGTGGGGATGACCCGCGCCCACATGGCCGACCCGCATCTGGTCCGCAAGATCGTCGAAGGGCGTGAGGACGACATCCGCCCCTGTGTCGGTGCGAACTATTGCCTTGACCGCATCTATCAGGGCGGCATGGCCTTCTGCCTGCACAATGCCGCCACGGGCCGAGAGGAGACGATGCCCCAGACCATTCCGGCGGCCGCGGCGAAAAAGCGCATCACGATCGTCGGCGCAGGTCCCGGCGGCATGGAGGCGGCTCGCGTCGCCGCCGAGCGCGGCCATGCCGTCACCGTTTTCGAGGCCGCCGACCGGCCCGGCGGCCAGATCCGCCTGACCGCCCTGCAGGAGCGTCGGCGCGAGATGATCTCGATCATCGCGTGGCGGCAGGCGATGTGCGAAAAGCATGGCGTGACCTTCAACTTCAACACCTTCGCGGATGAGGCGGACGTCCTTGCGACGAACCCGGACGAGGTCATCATCGCAACCGGGGGCCTGCCCCATACCGAAGTGCTGGAGGCGGGGGACGAGCTTGTCTCGTCCGCCTGGGACATCCTCGCGGGGGATGTGAAGCCGGGACAGAACGTCCTGATCTTCGACGACGCGGGCGATCACGCCGCGCTGCAGGCGGCTGATGCAATCGCGGCGACCGGCGCCAAGGTCGAGATCGTGACGCCGGATCGCAGCTTCTCGCCCGAAGTAATGGCGATGAACCTGGTGCCCTATATGCGCAGCCTGCAGCGGCGCGACGTCACCTTTACCGTGACCTGGCGGCTGAAATCGGTGACGCGCGATGGCAATCAGCTGCGCGCCGTGCTGGGCAGCGACTACGGCGACATGACCCGCGAACGGCTGGTCGATCAGGTCATCGTCAACCATGGTACGCGTCCGCTGGACGATCTGTATTTCGACCTGAAGCCGCTGTCCTCGAACCTGGGCGAGGTTGATTACGAAGCGCTGAGCACCGGCGGGATGCAGGAGGTCCGCAAGAACCCCGAGGGCAGGTTCCGCCTGTTCCGTATCGGCGATGCGGTCGCGGCGCGGAATACCCATGCGGCGATCTATGACGCATTGCGACTGGTCAAGGATCTGTAACCGAAACGGGCGCGCGGCATGGTCGCGCACCCATCGATTCCAAGGGAGGGGAAAGACATGACGCGACCGCAGGCCTTGCAGGAGTTTATCGATATCGCCTTGCCCGCGATGCAGGCGCGGGCACATGACGGCGGTTCGCCGGCCTCGCTTCAACGCATCGCCGAAGCTGTGACCGCCCCCGGCGACAGCGGTGCGGCCCCGGCCACCCTGCCAGTCGTGGGCGAATGGCTGGATTCGGCGCTGGATCGACGGCCGGAATACGAGGATCTGGCGGATCTGCTGCAGGCGATCCGCGCGCTTTCGCCGCTGCTTTGCTGGCGGAAAAGGACCGGGGACGCGACAGCCAGCGCCAATTTCCAGTCCAGTCACGCCAATGCCATGCTGCTGGGTCCGGGCGGGATCGAGGAGCGCCGGGACATGTGGATCGGGCTGAGCCTGCTGGCCCCGCAGACCCGCTATCCCGACCACCAGCACGCGCCCGAGGAGACCTATCTGGTCCTGTCGCCGGGCAGTTTCCGCAAGCCGGGTCGCGACTGGTTCCAGCCCGGTCTTGGCGGCAGCTTCTTCGTGCCGCCGAACGCCGTCCACGCGATGAGGTCCGAGGACGAGCCGCTGTTCGCCCTGTGGGCGCTGAGAGTCTGAAGGCGGAGATGTTGCAGGGGCCGGCGGGAGCCGTTCCCGGAAACGAGAAATGGCACCCAAGTGGGTGCCATTTTCTTGCCATCATCAAAGGCTTTCTTTGATTTTGGCTCCGGCGGTAGGGATCGAACCTACGACCAATTGATTAACAGTCAACTGCTCTACCGCTGAGCTACGCCGGAACACGGGGCGGTGTATAGCCGCGGCTTTCGGGGTCGTCCAGAGGGGTGTAGCACTTTTTTCTGAAAACTTTACAAGTCGATGAAAATAAATGGCAAATACCTGTCAGGAGGCGCTGAATACGGTGGTCGCGGACAGCGCGGCGGCGGGTGTGACGACGCCAAGTTCGGCCAGCGCGATCAGGTGTGCCAGCACGTTGCGGGTCGCGGCAGGCAGCAGTTGCGGGGGAATGTCATAGATTCGCGCCGCAAGTGCCGCCGCATCCGCCGGTGCGTCCCGCAGCGCCGCAAGAATCTGGGCCGTGCGCTCGCGCCGATGGGTGGCAAGTTCCGCCAGTCGCGTTGCAGGCGCCTCGATCGGGTCGCCATGCGCAGGCAGAAGCCGAGCCGGACTTTCGGCTCCCAGGCGCGACAGCGAACGGAAGTAGTCGCCAAGATCGCCGTCCGGCGGTGAGATCAAGGTCGAGGACCAGCCCATCACGACATCCCCGCAAAAGATCACGTCGTCCCAGCGGAAACTGAGATGGCCCGCGAAATGGCCGGGGGTGTGCAGCGCGGTCAGCGTCCATTCCCGCTCCTCGACCGAGTCGCCGTCGCGCAGCAGGATGTCGGGCTGGAAGCTGCGGTCCAGCCCCTCGCCCCCGTTCAGCCCGCCTTCCAGCGCCAGGCGCTGCATCAGGGGCGAGCGCCCGGCCTCGGGCGGGCCGAAGCCCAGGATTGGGGCGCCGGTGTCGTGCGCCAGCGCCGCGGCACCGCCGGAATGATCCAGATGGGCATGGGTGACGAAGATATGGGTGATCCTGCCACCTGCCGCCGCCTCCCGAATCGCCGCGCGATGTTCGGGCAGGTCGGGGCCGGGGTCGATCACCGCGATCCGGTCGCGGCCCAGCAGGAAAGTATTGGTTCCCGGTCCCGTCAGGGGCGAGGGATTTGCAGCGGTGATGACCCGCAGGGCTTTCGAGGCATGTGTCATGGCGCTAACCTAGCCCGCGTCCGGGCGGCAGGCAAAGGTCCGGCGCAGATCCTGTCGGAAGGTGGCGGAATGGAATTCGAATGGCTGAAGAAGGTGATGCCGCGCGGGCTTTACGGCCGCGCCGCGCTGATCCTGTTCCTGCCGGTGGTGGCAGTGACCGTCGTCGTCACGGTGATGTTCCTGCAGCGCCATTTCGAGGACGTCACGCGGCAGATGACCGTCGGGATGACGCGCGAGCTTGCCCTGATCGCACGCCGGATCGACGAGGCGCCCGATATCGACGCCGCGCGCCAGTCGGCGCAGCGCGAGGCGGGGCCGCTGGAACTGCAGCTGATCCTGCCCGCGACCGAACCGGCGCGGGACTGGCGGGTCTTCTATGATCTGTCCGGCCGCGTGGTCATCAGCGAGCTGAATTCTCGCGTGGCGCAGGTCCGCGGCGTCGACCTGAGCAACCGGCGCGAGGTGCGGGTGACGCTGGACAGCAAGTTTGGTCCCTATCAACTCGTATTCCCGCGCGAGCGTGTCAGCGCCTCGAACCCGCACCAGTTGCTGGTGCTGATGGTTGGAACCTCGCTTCTCATGACGGCCATCGCCACGATCTTCCTGCGCAACCAGTTGCGCCCGATCCGTCGTCTGGCGCGCGCGGCCGAGGAATATGGCAAGGGACGGATCATCCCTTATCGTCCGGTCGGCGCGACCGAGATCCGCAGCGCCGGCACCGCATTCCTGGAAATGCGCTCGCGGATCGAACGGCAGAACGAACAGCGCAAGCTGATGCTGTCCGGGGTCAGCCATGACCTGCGCACGCCATTGACGCGGCTGCGGCTGGGCATCTCGATGCTGTCGCCGGACCTGCCGCCCGAGCCCGAGGAGATTGCCGCCCTGGAGGGCGACGTGACCGCGATGGGCCGGATGATCGACACCTTTCTGGTTCATGCGCGCGACGCGGCGCAGGATGCGCCACCGGCCCCGGTTCCGGCCCTGGAATTCGTGCGCAACATCGTCGCGGATGCACAGCGCGGCGGGCAGGAGGTGCAGCTGGGCGAAATGCAGGGCGATCAGGCCGGGCAGGCGACCTTTCGGCAGGACAGCCTGCGCCGCGCGGTCGAGAACCTGATCGGGAACGCCGTCCGCTATGGCGACCAGGTCGAGGTCGAGGCGGCGCTGGGGCCAAGCTATTTCCGCGTCTCGGTCGAGGATGACGGGCCGGGCATCCCCGCCGAGCGACGTGAGGAGGCGCTGAAACCCTTCACGCGCCTGGACCCCGCGCGCAACCAGAACCAGGGGCAGGGCGTCGGGTTGGGCCTGTCGATCGCGGCCGATATTGCGCGCGCGCATGGCGGGCAATTGCGCTTGGTCAACGGCACCAGGCTGGGCGGTTTGCGGGCCGAAATCGTCATTCCACGCTGATGCAGCGCAGTTGCCGTCGGGTCCGCCAGCCGTTAAGGCTGTTCGGAAATAACAACGGAAGGACTGCAGGATGCGGGCATTCGTATTTCCCGGCCAGGGCGCCCAGGTCGTCGGCATGGGGCGCGAGCTGGCCGAGGCCTATCCCGCCGCGCGCGAGGTGTTTGCCGAGGTCGATGAGGCGCTTGGCGAGAAACTGTCCGATCTGGTCTGGAACGGCGATATCGAGACGCTGACGCTGACGCAGAATGCCCAGCCCGCGCTGATGGCAACCTCGGTCGCGGCTTTCCGCGCGCTTGAGGCCGAGGGCTACGGGATCCAGGATGCGGCCTTTGTCGCGGGCCATTCGCTGGGCGAGTATTCGGCGCTTTGCGCGGCCGGGGCGCTGTCCCTTGCCGATACCGCCCGGCTGCTGCGCCTGCGGGGCCGCGCGATGCAGGATGCGGTGCCGGTCGGGCAGGGCGCGATGGCCGCGATCCTGGGGCTGGATTTCGCGGCCGTCGATCAGATCGCGCGCGAAGCCGCTGGTGACGAGGTGTGCCAGGCCGCCAATGACAACGATCCGGCCCAGGTGGTCATCTCCGGGAACAAGGCCGCCGTCGAACGCGCGGCGGCGATTGCGAAGGAGCGGGGCGCGAAGCGAGCGCTTATGCTGCCGGTCTCGGCCCCCTTCCATTCGGCGCTGATGGAACCCGCGGCCGCCGTGATGGCCGAGGCTTTGGCCCGCGTCGAGATTACGGCCCCCGCCGTGCCGGTCGTCGCCAACGTGCGCGCCGCGCCAGTCACCGACCCGGCGATGATCTGTCAGTTGCTGGTCGAGCAGGTCACCGGATCGGTCCGCTGGCGCGAGTCCGTTGCCTTCATGGCCGGGGCCGGCGTCACCGAGTTCTGGGAGATCGGTTCGGGCAAGGCGCTGTCGGGCATGATCAAGCGGATCGCGAAGGATGCGGTGACGCGCAACATCGGCACGCCTGCCGATATTGCCGCGCTGAAGGGCTGAAGCCAGAACGGGGGCTCTGCCCCCATCCCTGCGGGATTCCCCCGGGGTATTTCGAAAACAGTGAAGAGGCTTGGGATGTTTGATCTGACCGGCAAGAATGCCCTGATCACGGGCGCATCGGGTGGGATCGGCGGTGCGATCGCCGAGGCATTGCACAAGGCGGGCGCGACCGTTGCGCTGTCGGGCACGCGCGAAGCGCCGCTGCAGGAGTTGGCTGCGAAGCTGGGCGAGCGCGCCCATGTGGTCACCGCCAATCTTGGCGATGCCGAGGCGGTCGAGGCGCTGCCGAAATCCGCCGCCGCCGCAATGGGCAGCGTCGATATCCTGGTGAACAATGCCGGGATCACCCGCGACAACCTGTTCATGCGCATGTCCGACGAGGAATGGGCGCAGGTGCTGGACGTGAACCTGACCTCGAGCTTCCGGCTGTGCCGGGGCGTGCTGCGCGGCATGATGAAGGCGCGCTGGGGCCGGATCGTGAACATCACCTCGGTCGTCGGGGCCACGGGCAATCCGGGGCAGGGCAACTATGCTGCCGCCAAGGCCGGGCTGGTCGGCATGTCGAAAAGCCTTGCCTATGAGGTCGCGTCCCGCGGGATCACGGTGAATTGCGTGGCACCGGGCTTTATCGAAACCGCGATGACCGACAAGCTGAACGACGAGCAGAAGGGGCGTATCCTTGGGCAGATCCCGGCCGGGCGCATGGGGAATGCACAGGAAATCGCCGCAGCGGTCCTGTATCTTGCCAGCGGCGAGGCAGGCTATGTCACCGGAGCCACCCTGCATGTTAACGGGGGGATGGCGATGCTGTGATCTACGGTTTATCCGGTTGCAAGATCACGTTCGCGTGCTATATCCCGCGAATAAGGCCGCAGGGGAACCGCCCTGGGCTGTCGTCGGCGCAAGCCGTCACATTTTGGGCGGATGCCCGCGAAAATGAGGAAGAGACATGAGCGATATTGCTGATCGCGTGAAGAAAATTGTCGTCGAGCATCTTGGCGTTGACGAGGACAAGGTGACCGAGAGCGCCTCCTTCATCGACGATCTGGGCGCCGATTCTCTGGATACCGTCGAACTGGTCATGGCCTTCGAGGAAGAATTCGGGATCGAGATTCCGGACGACGCCGCCGAGACCATCCAGACCTTCGGCGATGCCGTGAAATTCATCCAGGGCGCGGTCTGATCAGACCATCGCTTTCTGGCGGATCGAAGGCGGTGCTTTCCACGGGGAAAGCACCGCCTTTTTCGTTTTGTTTCAATCAGGCTTGCGAGATGGAACCGGGCGCGCGCGCGCCGTGTTGACAGGGCGGACCCGATAGCAAGAGGAACCGTCATGGCCGTCAATCTTCAAGGCCTTACCGACAATGCCCGCAAGACCGCGATCGCCGAGCTGAATGCCCGGCTTGCCGATGCCGTCGCCCTTTCGGCGGCGATCAAGCAGGCGCATTGGAACGTGAAGGGCCGCAACTTCATCGCGGTGCACGAACTTTTCGACACCGTCTTTTCCAACCTCCAGGTCCATGTCGACGAGATGGCCGAACGCGTGCAGCAGTTGGACGGCGTGGCCGTGGGCACGGTCGAGAAGGTGGCCAAGGCCAGTTCGCTGAAGGAATACCCGACCGATCTGACCAAGGCCGAGGATCACATCAAGGCGGTCTGTGAACGGATGCGGGACTATGGCGCCAAGGTCCGTGCCGCCATCGATACGACCGACGAGGCGGGCGATGCCGATACGGCAGACCTGTTCACCGGCGCGTCGCGCACGGCCGACAAGGATCTGTGGTTCATGGAAAGCCACCTGGAATAGGCGGTCTTCGCGCTGCATGAACCGGGGCCTGTGGCCCCGGTTTTTCGTTTCGGCGATGGCTTACTTCGGCATCGGGGCGGTGATGCCCTCGACGTAGAAGTTCATGCCCGAAAGCTCTTCGTCCGTGGCCTTCTGTCCGTCGGCCAGCCAGGCGCTGCCATCCTGCTTTTTCAGGGGGCCGGTGAAGGGGTGATGCTCGCCCGAGGCGATGCTGGCCTTCAAGGCCTCGGCCTCGGCCTTGACCTCGGCGGGGACGGCGTCGGTGATCTCGCCGATCACGACCTCGCCGTCGCCGATGCCCAGCCACACGCCCTGTGACTGCCAGCTGCCGTCCAGCACCTGACCCACGCGCTTGATGTAATAGGGTGCCCAGTTGTCCACGATCGACGAAATCCGCGGCTTCGGCGCAAAGGCCGACATGTCGGAGGCCTGCCCGAAGCCGAGCGCGCCCGCCTCCTGCGCCTTGGCCAGCGGCGCGGTCGAGTCGGTGTGCTGCATGAAGACGTCCACGCCCTCGGCGATCAGGGCGGCGGCGGCATCGGCCTCTTTCGCGGGGTCGAACCAGCTATAGACCCAGACCACCTTCATCTCGACATCCGGGTTCACCTTCTTGGCGTGGATATAGGCCGAGTTGATGCCCTGCACGACCTCGGGGATCGGGAAGGAGCCGATATAGCCGATCTTGTTCGACTTGGTCATGCGGCCCGCGATGGTGCCGATGACGGCGCGGCCTTCATAGAAGCGGGCGTCATAGGTCGCGAGGTTGTCGGCGCGCTTGTAGCCGGTCGCGTGCTCGAACTTGATGTCGGGGAATTTCTTGGCGACGTTCACGGTCGCGTCCATGAAGCCGAAGCTGGTCGCGAAGATCAGCTTGTTGCCGGCCAGCGCAAGCTGGGTCAGGGCGCGTTCGGCATCGGCGCCTTCCGGCACGCTTTCGATGAAGGTCGTCTCGACCTTGTCGCCATATTCCGCCTCAACCGCCTTGCGGGCCAGATCGTGCTGGTAGGTCCAGCCGCCATCGCCGACCGGGCCGACATAGATGAAGCCGATCTTCAGCTTTTCGTCCTGCGCAAAGGCGGGCAGGGCCGAAGCCGCCATCAACGCGGCGGCGCTGCCAAGAAGGGTTCTGCGTTTCATGTCTTCTCTCCTGTTGGAAACCGCCGCCCTAGCGCAGCGTGTGGAAGGGCCTGCCCAATGAGCCGGGCGCGGCACCGCCGGCCGAGCGGCCGAATTTCTGCCGGGCCGAGATCAGCACCAGCACGATGATCGTGGCGAGATAGGGCGCCATGCTGAGCAACTGGACCGGCACCGCCACCCCCGCCGCCTGAAGGCGCAGCTGCAGGACGGTGACGCCGCCGAACAGCCAGGCCCCCGCCAGCGCGCCCCATGGGTTCCATTGCGCGAAGACGACGATCGCCAGCGCGATCCAGCCTGCGCCTGCGGTCATGCCCTCGGTCCATTGCAGGACGGTCGCGATCGAGATGTAGGCCCCACCCAGCCCCGCCATCGCGCCGCCGAAGGCAAGGGCGGCGATGCGGACCTTACGGACGGGATAGCCAAGCCCGTGGGCGGCGTCGTGATTTTCCCCCACGGCGCGCAGGATCAGTCCCGCGCGCGATCGCGCAAGGAACCACCAGATCGCGGGGACAAGCGCGATCCCCAGCCAGATCATCAGGTTCAGGCCCAGTGGTCCCGCCATCATCGCGGGTGCCTTGACCCCTTCATAGGGCTTGCCGAACATTGCCGTCAGGCCAAGGCCGAACAGGGTCAGGGCAAGCCCGGTCGCGACCTGGTTCGACAACAGGAACTGGGTCAGCAGCGCGAAGATCATCGACAGGGCCATTCCCGCCACCGCCGCCGCGGCAAAGCCAAGCGCGGGGCTGCCCGTCGCATGGGCGATGGCAAAGCCCGCCAGCGCGCCGCCAATCATCATGCCCTCGACCCCCAGGTTCAGGACGCCAGCGCGTTCGACCACCAGCTCCCCCAGGGCGGCGAACAGGATGGGAGTGGCGGCGCCAAGAAGCAGGATGAATACCGTGACCGGATCGATCATGTGCGCCTCCGGATGCGGTAGCGGGTGAGCAGGTCGAAGCCGAGCAGGAAGAACAGCAGCATCCCCTGGAACACCTGCACTGTCGCGGCGGGCAGTTGCAGCATCATCTGCGCCAGCTCGCCCCCAATATAGGTCAGCGCCAGCAACAGGCCCGCCAGCAGGATGCCCAGCGGGTGCAGCCGTCCCAGGAACGCGACGATGATCGCGGTGAAGCCGTAGCCAGAGCCGAAGTTCTCGGTGATCTGGCCGGCGGGGCCCGCGGCCTCGAACAGGCCGGCAAGACCTGCCATCGCCCCCGAAAGGCCAAGACACAGCGCGACCAGCCTCTCGGGGCGGACCCCGGCGAAGCGGGCGGCGCGCGGGGCGGCCCCCGCGGTGCGGATGTGAAAGCCCAGCATGTGGCGCGACATGACCAGCCAGATGACCAGCAGGGCCAGCACCGCGGCAATGACGCCCCAATGCAACCCGGTATTCGCGATCAGTTCGGGGTTCGAGGCGGGGGGATATTGCTGCAGGTTGCGCGAGCCGGGAAAGTTGAACCCCTCGGGGTTCTTCAACGGGCCAAAAGCCGCCCAAGCCGCGACCTTTTGCGCGACATAGACCAGCATCAGCGAGACGAGGATCTCGGACGCGCCGAACCAGTTGCGCAGCATCGCGGGGATCATCCCCCAGGCCCAGCCGCCAAGTGCACCGGCCAAAATCATCGCGGGAAAGATCCAGACAGCATCCAGAGGATAGGCGGCCAGCGCCACCGACGCCCCGCAGATGCCGCCGATGATGTACTGCCCCTCGGCCCCGATGTTCCAGATGCCCGCGCGGAATCCCAGCGCCAGCCCTGCCGCGATCAGGATCAGCGGACCGGCCTTGATCAGAAGCTGTGGCCGGGAATAGCCGGCGGCCGGGCCGAAAAGCGGGTCCCAGAAGATGGTGCGGATCGCGGCGACGGGATCGAACCCCAGTGCGGCGAACAGCAGGCCGCCCACCAGCATCGTCGCGATCACGGCAAGGACGGGCGTCGCGACCTGCCAGCCGGTCGAGACGCTGGCGCGGGGTTCAAGCCGGAACATGGCCGACCTCCATCCCGTGGGCGCCGCCCAGCATCAGGCCGATCTCGTCGATCGTCAGGCCCTCGGTCGGGCGGGGCGCGGAAAGCCGCCCCTGGTTCAGCGCGCAGAAGCGGTCGGACAATTCCAGCAATTCATCAAGATCCTGACTTATGACGATGATCCCCGCGCCACTGGCGGCAAGGTCCAGAAGCGCCTGCCGGATCGCGGCGGCGGCCCCTGCGTCGACCCCCCAGGTGGGCTGGTTCACGACCAGCACACGCGGCCTTCCCAGGACTTCGCGGCCGATCACGAATTTCTGCAGGTTGCCGCCCGACAGCGCTCCTGCCGCCGTTCCCGGGCCGGGCGTGCGGACGTCGAAGGCCGAGATCACACGCTCGGCAAAGGCGCGCGCGGCCTTGTGGTCGATGATCCCGTGCCGGGCAAGCCCCTGCCGCGAGGCCGAGGTCAGCAGCGTGTTCTCGATCAGGCTGAACTCGGGCACGGCGGCGTGGCCAAGGCGATCCTCGGGCGCGGCCAGAAGTCCGGCGCGGCGGCGCGTTTCGGGACTGGCGGCGGACAGGTCGTTGCCCTCCAGCAGCACGGTACCGGGCGCGCTTGGGATTTCGCCGGACAGGGCCAGAAGCAGCTCCTCCTGTCCATTTCCGGCGACGCCGCCGATGCCCAGGATTTCACCGGAATGCAGCGCAAGGGCCAGATTTTTCAAGGTGACGCCTTCACCCGCCGGATGGGTCGCAAGCGCGTTAACCGTCAGAATTCGCGCGCCGGGTTTACGGCCCGTCCGGTCGATGACCCGCATCTCGGCACCGACCATCATTGCGGCAAGTTGGCGCGCCGAATGGGCGCGGGGATCGACGGTGCCGACGACCTTGCCCTGGCGGAGGATGGTCGCCCGGTCGCAATGGGTGCGGATCTCGTCCAGCTTGTGGCTGATATACAGGATCGCGGTCCCGGCCTGCGCAAGCTGGCGCAGCGTGGCAAACAGGATCTCGGCCTCTTGCGGCGTCAGGACGCTGGTCGGTTCGTCCATGATCAGCAGGCGCGGGTTTTGCAGCAGGCAGCGCAGGATCTCGACCCGCTGGCGTTCCCCTGCCGAAAGCGATGCGATGCGCCGCGCCGGATCCAGCGGCAGGCCATAGCTTTGCGACAGGTCGAGGATGCGGCGCGCGAGTTCGGGCCGAGGGGGCGGGTTCTCCATCCCCAGCGCGATATTCTCGGCCACGGTCAGTGCATCGAAAAGCGAGAAGTGCTGGAACACCATCGCGACCCCCGCCGCCCGCGCGGCGCGGGGATCGGCGGGCATGTGGGGCGTACCCATGAACGTCATCTGCCCATCGTCCGGGCGGACAAGGCCATAGATCATCTTGACCAGCGTCGACTTGCCCGCGCCGTTCTCGCCCAGCAGGGCGTGAATTTCACCGGCGTCGACGGTGAACGAGACGTCGTCATTGGCGCGGACGCCCGGATAGGTCTTGCCCAGGCCCTCAGCCTGGAAAATATTCGTCACGTCCCGCGCCTCTTCTCACTTTTCAGGCAAGCATTAGCGGTTTTCCGCCATCGGGCAATTGCACAGATGGACAGGTCGGGCCTAGATTGGCGCCATGCCGGAAAATTCGCCCCGATTCATCCACCTGCGCACGCATTCCGAACATTCGTTGCTGGAAGGAGCCGTGCCGGTCAAGAAACTTGCTGATCTTGCAGCACAAAACGGAATGCCCGCGGTCGCCCTGACCGATACGAACGCGCTGTTCGCCGGGCTGGAGTTCTCGATCAAGGCGCAGGACGCCGGGATTCAGCCAATTGTCGGTTGCCAGATGACGCTGCAGGCCGAAACGACCGGTCCCATCGTGCTACTGGCGCAAAATGAGGCAGGCTGGCTTAACCTGATGGCGCTTTCCAGCTGTCTTTACCTGCGTGAGGGCAGTTCTCTGCCCCATATTCTGCCCGAAGAGTTGGCGGCCCATGCCGAGGGGCTGATCTGCCTGACCGGCGGCGCGAACGGGCCGCTGGGGCAACTGGTGGGACAGGGGCGTATGCCAGAGGCGCGAGCCCTGCTCCAGCAGCTCGGGACTGCATTTCCGACCCGGCTTTATGTCGAACTTCAGCGCCACAAGGACGGAAACGGCGCCCCCATGCCCGAGGAACTGGCCTCGGAAGGGGGCATGATCGATCTGGCCTATGATCTCGACCTGCCGCTGGTCGCGACGAATGACGTCTATTTCCCGAAACCCGACCTGTTCGCCGCGCATGATGCGCTGATCTGCATTTCCGACCGGGCCTATGTCGATCAGACCGCGCCGCGCCGCCGCTTGACGCCGGACCATTACTTCAAGTCCCCGGCCGAGATGGCGACCCTGTTCGCCGATCTGCCCGAAGCGATCGAGAACACGGTCGAGATTGCCCGCCGCTGCGCCTTTGCCGTCAAGAAGCACAAGCCCATCCTTCCCCGCTTCGCCGAGGACGAGGTCGAGGAATTGCGCCGTCAGGCCTGGGACGGTCTGCGCGCGCGCCTTGCGATCATTCCCCATGCGGTCCCCGTCGAGGAGTATGAGGAGCGGCTGCGCTTTGAGCTGGGCATCATCGAGCAGATGGGCTTTCCCGGCTATTTCCTGATCGTTGCGGACTTCATCAAATGGGCCAAGGATCGGGGCATTCCGGTCGGGCCGGGGCGGGGTTCGGGTGCGGGCTCTCTGGTGGCCTATGCGCTGACCATCACCGACCTTGATCCCCTGCGTTACAGCCTGCTTTTCGAACGCTTCCTGAACCCCGAGCGGGTGTCGATGCCGGACTTCGACATCGACTTCTGTATGGACCGGCGGGAAGAGGTCATCCGCTACGTCCAGGAAAAATACGGCCGCGACAAGGTCGGCCAGATCATCACCTTCGGCGCACTGCTGTCCAAGGCGGCTGTCCGCGATGTCGGGCGCGTGCTGCAACTGCCCTTCGGCCAGGTGGACCGCCTGTCGAAGATGATCCCGGTCGAGGGAGTTAAGCCGGTTTCCGTGACAAAGGCGCTGGCGGATGAACCACGCCTGCGCGAGGCCGCCAAGGAAGAGGTGGTGGGCCGGCTGCTGGACTATGCCGCCAAGCTGGAGGGGTTGCTGCGCAATGCCTCGACCCATGCCGCGGGGGTGGTGATCGGCGACCGGCCGCTGGACAAGCTGGTGCCGCTGTATCGCGACCCGGCCTCGGACATGCCGGCGACGCAGTTCAACATGAAATGGGTCGAACAAGCCGGGCTGGTGAAGTTCGACTTCCTGGGCCTCAAGACCCTGACCGTCATCCAGAACGCGGTCGACCTGATCAATGGGGGCGGCCGTCCCCTGCACGTCGCTGCCGATGGGCGCCAGCTTTACGAACCCGCCGACGGGGCGGAAAATCAGATCAACGCCATCCCGCTGGACGACGTACCCAGCTATGAGCTTTTCGCCAGCGCCCGAACGGTCGCGGTGTTCCAGGTCGAAAGCTCGGGCATGATGGACGCGCTGCGGCGCATGAAGCCCACCTGCATCGAGGATATCGTCGCGCTGGTGGCGCTGTATCGCCCCGGCCCGATGGAGAACATCCCGACCTATTGCGAGGTCAAGAACGGCCTGCGCGATCTGGAATCGCTGCATCCGTCGATTGACCCTATTCTGGCTGAGACGCAGGGCATCATCGTCTATCAGGAACAGGTGATGCAGATCGCGCAGGTCATGGCGGGCTACAGTCTTGGCGGCGCCGATCTGTTGCGCCGTGCCATGGGCAAGAAGATCGCCGAGGAGATGGCCAAGGAGCGGCCGAAATTCGTCCAAGGCTCGGTCGGGAATGGCGTCGATGCGAAGAAGGCCGGCGAGGTCTTTGACCTGCTTGAGAAATTCGCCAACTACGGCTTCAACAAATCGCATGCCGCCGCCTATGCCGTGGTCAGCTATCAGACCGCATGGCTGAAGGCGAACCATCCGGTCGAGTTCATGGCCGCCGTGATGAACTGCGATATCCACCTGACCGACAAGCTGGCCGTCTATAAGCGCGAGGCGGATCGCATGGGGATCGAGACGGTCCCGCCCTGCGTCAACCGCTCGCTTGCGACCTTCAGCGTCAAGGATGGCCGCATCGTCTATGCGCTGGGTGCGCTCAAGGGCGTGGGGGTCGACGCGATGAACATGATCGTCCAGGCGCGGGGAGACAGACCCTTCCGTGACCTGCATGATTTTGCCCGCCGCGTGGATATGCGTCGCGTCGGCAAGCGGCCGCTGGAAATGCTGGCCCGCGCCGGGGCCTTCGACATGATCGAGGAAAGCCGCGCCAAGGTGCTGAAATCACTTGATGGTCTGGTGGCGTGGTCGTCGGCGGTGCAAGAGGCCGCGGCTTCGAACCAATCGTCGCTTTTCGGCGGGGGCGAGGATCTGCCGCCGCCGCGCGCCGTGGTCGCACCGATCTGGATGCCAGCCGAGAAGCTGGGCGAGGAACATGCCGCGGTCGGTTTCTATCTTTCCGGGCATCCGCTGGACGATTACCTGCCCGCGCTGCGGCGCAAGAACGTGCAGACTTTGGCCGAGGTGACACAGGCCGCGCAGGACGGGGCGCTGGTCGCCTCGCTGGCGGGAACCGTGGCCTTCCGACAAGAGAAGAAATCCGCACGCGGGACACGTTTCGCCTTTGTCGGCCTGTCGGATCCGACCGGGCTTTACGAGGTCACGGTCTTTTCCGACACTCTGGATGCTCATCGCCAGCACCTTGAGCCGGGAGAGAATGTCGTCCTGCAGGTGCAGGTCGAACCTTCGGGCGAACAGGTGAAGTTGCTGGCGCGCAGCGTGGTGCCGCTGGAACAGGCGGTGGCCGATGCCGGAGCGAACCGCCTTGCCGTCGAGATCACCGGCCTTGACGCGGTGCCGGGGATTGCAGCGGCCTTGGCCCGCATTCTGGCCGAAGTGAACGCTCCCTCGCGCGCAAGGGGTCCGATCACCCTGCGGCTGAAGGATGGCGACGATCTTGTCGATATCGAGATTACCGAGGATGCGCCCCTGACCACTCCGGCGCGGCAGGCCCTGCGGGTGGTACCGGGCGTGCTGGAAGTGCTGGAGGAATAGCGCGGCTCAGCCGCCGCGCGGCGCGAACAGGATGACCGCCGTGCCGATCAGGCAGATGGTGGCCCCGGTCAGATCCCAGCGATCGGGGCGCATCCCTTCGACGGCCCACAGCCAGACCAGCGAGGCGGCGATATAGATCCCGCCATAGGCGGCATAGGCGCGGCCGGCGGCATCGGCGGGAACCAGCGTCAGCGCGCAGGCGAACACGATCAGCGAGGCCACGCCCGGCACCGCCCACAGGGCCGAGCGATCCAGCCGCAGCCACGACCAAAAGGCGAAGCACCCCGCGATTTCGGCGATGGCCGCGATGATGAATGTCAGCGCCGTCTGCATTGCTGCGTCCTGTCCGGGAAAGAAAAGCCCCGCACGGGGCGGGGCTTTTCGGAGCAAGTCTTAGTTGCGGGCCTTGTCGACCATCTTGCCCTTGGAGATCCAGGGCATCATGGCGCGCAGCTTCTCGCCGACCTTCTCGATTTCATGCTCGTCGTTGATGCGACGGGTCGCCTTGAAGAAGGGCTGGCCGACGGCATTTTCCTGCATGAAGTCACGCACGAACTTGCCGGTCTGGATGTCGGACAGCACGGCCTTCATGCGGGCCTTGGTCTCTTCGTAGGGCAGGATGCGCGGGCCCGAGACATACTCGCCGTATTCGGCGGTGTTCGAGATCGAGTAGTTCATGTTCGCGATGCCGCCTTCATAGATCAGGTCGACGATCAGCTTCACTTCGTGCAGGCACTCGAAGTAGGCCATCTCCGGCTCGTAGCCAGCTTCGACCAGGGTTTCGAAGCCCATGCGGATCAGTTCGACCAGACCGCCGCACAGGACGGCTTGTTCGCCGAACAGGTCGGTTTCGCATTCCTGACGGAAGTTGGTCTCGATGATGCCCGAGCGGCCGCCGCCGATGGCCGAGCAATAGGACAGGGCAATGTCCTGCGCCTTGCCGGTCGCGTCGTTGTGGACCGCGAACAGGCAGGGGACGCCGCCGCCCTTGGTGTATTCGCCACGGACCGTGTGGCCGGGGCCCTTCGGCGCCATCATGATGACATCGACGCCGGGCTTCGGCTCGATCAGGCCGAAGTGGATGTTCAGCCCGTGGGCAAAGGCAATCGCGGCGCCTTCGCGGATGTTGTCATGGACGTATTTCTTGTAGGTTTCGGCCTGCAGTTCGTCGGGCATGGTGAACATGACCAGATCGGCCCAGGCGGCCGCTTCGGCAATGCCCATGACCTTCAGACCTTCGGCTTCGGCTTTCTTGGCCGAGGCCGAGCCTTCGCGCAGCGCGACGACGACGTTCTTGGCACCCGAGTCGCGCAGGTTCAGCGCATGGGCGTGGCCTTGCGAGCCATAGCCCAGCATGGCGATCTTCTTGTCCTTGATCAGGTTCACGTCGCAATCGCGATCATAGTAAACGCGCATCAGCGTCTCTCCTCATATCCGATGCCGGGGTTTTAGCAGGCAAACGGGGACAGTTCTGTGCATTCTTCGCATTCATGGTGGAAAATTCGAAAGAATCATGTCAGTCGCGATCATGAGGTGAAAAAATCATGCCTGATGAGACGGATCGGCGCATTTTGCGCCAATTGCTGGCCGATCCCGGCATCGGCAATGCGGAACTGGCCGAGCGGGCCGGCGTGACCGCGGCCAGCCTGTGGCGCCGGTTGGAACGGATGCGCGAAACCGGTGTGATCCGCGCCATCGAGACCCGCATCGACTGGCGCAAGCTCGGATACGAGGTGCAGGTCAGCCTGCGCTTCACGCTGGACAAGACCGTGCCCCGCGCATTCGACGATTTTGTCGCCGCCGCGCGACTGGTGCCCGAGGTGACCGAGATCCAGAATTTCCTGGGCTCGGTCGACCTGCGGCTTTCCGTCATCGCCCGCGACATGGCGCATTGGCAGGAGATCTATCGCGAAAGCATCCTGACGCTGCCCCATGTCTCGGATTCCGATGCGCTGATGCTGGTCAGCAACATCAAGGACGTGCAGGAGTTGCCGTTATGAGCGGCCCGGCGTTTTCCCCCGATGCCACCGACCTTGCGATCCTGCGGCTTCTCGCCGCCGATGCGACGCGCAGCGCCGCCGAGATCGGGCGCGCCCTTGGCATGACCCAGCCCGCGACATGGCGGCGCATCCGCCGTCTGACCGAGGCAGGGGTGATCGCGGGCCGGCGCATTGTGGTCGACGAGGCAGCGCTGGGTTTTGGCGTGACCGTCTTTCTGGGGGTTCGACTGGCTGCCAAGGGCCGCACCAGTCTGGAAGATTTCGAACGCGCCGCCACCGCCATCCCCGAGGTCCAGACCGTGCAGCATGTGCTGGGGCAGTTCGATTACCGCCTGCGTGTCCGCGCCCGCGACATCGCGGATTTCGAGCGCATCCTGCGGCGTCGCATCATGACCCTGCCGGGCATCGGCCAGGTCGAGGCCAACGTGATGCTGTCCGAAGAGCGCAGGCCCGGCCCGTTGTGATGCCGGGCAGGCAGTCACACCCTTGTTGGCTTGCATAAAGGCGCGGGACACGCCAATCAGGCTCGAACCGAAAGACAGGTGATCGATGGCAAATCCGGCCCCTTTCTCGCGCTATGAATTCATGATCGCATGGCGCTATCTGCGCGCGCGACGGGCCGAGGGCGGGGTCAGCGTGATGACCTGGATCAGCCTGATCGGGATCACGCTGGGCGTGATGGCGCTGATCGCCACACTGGCCGTGCGCGCGGGATTCCGGGCCGAATTCGTGGACACGATCCTGGGCGCGAATGCCCATAGCACGGTCTATTACGCGCCGACCTCGTTCTATAACGACCTGACCGAGGAAACCTATATCACCCCCGGCCGGATCGAGGATTTCGACGCGCTGGCCGCCAAGATGGCGGCGCTGCCCGGCGTGGTCCGCGCCACGCCCGTCGTGCGCGGTCAGGTCATGGCCAGCCAGAACGACGCGAACAATGTGGCCGAGGTCTATGGGCTGACGCTGGACGCGTTGAAGGCGATCCCACGGATCGCCGATCCGGCGACGGGCGTGGGGAATATCGACGATTTCGACAAAGGCATTGCCATCGGGTCGGGCCTTGCGCGGGAACTGGGGGTGAACCTTGGCGACCGTGTGCGGCTGATCTCTCCGGACGGGGCGCAGACCGCGCTGGGGACGGCACCTCGCGTCGAAAGCTATGAAGTGACCTATGTCTTCACGGCCGGTCGCTATGACATCGACCGCACGCGCATCTATATGCCGATGGCCGAAGCGCAAAGCTATTTCAACCGCGAGGGCGTGGCGGACGAAATTCAGGTCTTTGTCGATGATCCCGAAAGGGTCGATGACTGGACGCCGCAACTGCTGGAGGCGGCGGGCGACAGGGCGCAAGTCTGGACCTGGCGCGATGCCTCGGGGTCGTTCCTGAAGGCGCTGGATGTCGAGGATGACGTGATGTTCATCATCCTGTCGATCCTTGTGCTGATCGCCTCGATGAACATCACCTCGGGACTGATCATGCTGGTCAAGAACAAGGGGCGCGACATCGGCATCCTGCGGACCATGGGCCTGACCGAAGGCGCGGTCCTGCGCGTCTTTTTCCTGTGCGGGGCATTCACCGGGGTAATCGGCACCATCGCCGGGGTCGTGCTGGGGGTGATCTTCGCGCTGAATGTCGACCATGTCATGAGCTTCGTGAACTGGTTCTCGGGCGGCGGGGCTTGGGATCCGTCGGTGCGCGGGATCTATGAACTGCCGGCAAAGCTGCGCGGTATCGACATTGCCAAGGCGGTGGGGCTGTCGCTGGTCCTGTCCTTTGTCGTCACGATCTTTCCGGCGCGCCGCGCGGCGCGCATGAACCCGGTGGAGGCCCTGCGCTATGAGTGACGTTCTGGTGCTTGAGGGGATCTCCAAGACCTACGGTAAGGGCGGCCCCGCGCCGGTCCCGGTGCTGGCCGATCTGTCGCTGACGGTCGGGCGTGGCGAGGTTGTGGCGCTGGTCGCGCCTTCGGGCGCGGGGAAATCGACGCTGTTGCATATTGCCGGGCTTCTGGATAGCGCGGACGACGGACGGGTGCTTCTGAACGGGCGCGACATGACCCGACAGAACGACCGCGTCCGGACCGAGGCGCGGCGGCGCGATTTGGGCTTCGTCTATCAGTTCCACCACCTGCTACCCGAGTTTTCGGCGGCCGAGAATATCGTCCTGCCACAATTGGCCAACAGCGTCGCCGACAGCGCTGCCAAGGCGCGTGCGCAGGATCTGCTGGCCCGTGTCGGGCTGGCGCATCGCGCCGGGCATCGACCCGCGCAGATGTCGGGGGGCGAACAGCAGCGCGTGGCCTTTTGCCGGGCGCTGGCGAATTCGCCCTCGCTTCTGCTGGCGGACGAGCCGACGGGCAACCTCGACCCCGGCACCTCGGACAAGGTTTTTGACGTCCTGATGACCTTGGTGCGCGAAACGGGGCTTTCCGCCTTGATCGCGACCCACAATCTGGATCTGGCCGGACGCATGGACCGGGTGATCCGACTGGGAGAGTAGGGCGCGGGCGTTGCGTCCGGTGCTGTGCCTGCGGCAGGATGCGTGGCAAATGCTGGAAACCGGCCCATGCCGCGCGCGGCGGGTATCTGATCTGGGAGGCGGCATGACAAGGATCGTCGCGGCGCTGTGCGCCTGCTCACTGGCCATGTCGGTGTCAGCCGTGGCCGACCCGTTCGAGGATTTCGGCACGGCGATGAAATACGGTCTGCCTCTGGCCGCGGCGGTCTGCGCGGCGGATCAGGACCGGCTTGAGGATTTTGCCGTGCGCGGCGTCCTGCAAGCCGCGCTGGTCTGGGGAATGAAGCAGTATTTCGATGGTGAGCCGATTTCCCGCCGCCCCTCGGGCGAGGGCAAGGGGTTTCCTTCGGGCCACACCGCCGCCGCTTTCTTCGGCGCGTCCGACCTTGCCGGGAAATGCTTCAAGGACGACCCTTGGGCCGGGGCAGCGGCCTATGGCGCGGCCGGGCTGACCGGGTGGAGCCGCGTCCACGCCGGAGAGCACACGCCCGAACAGGTCTGGACCGGCGCGCTGATCGGCTTCACCTTTGGGGCGGCCAGCTTCGGCATCGGGACCGAGGGGGCAAGCTTCTCGGTCGGGATGCGTTTCTAAGGGATCATTGCAGGGCGCAGGCCTGCACCGCATGGCCCGCTACCAGCCGCTTGCTGTCCCTTGGGTCCGGCAGGAAGCAGGCGGGCGCGTGCCCGGGCTGTCCGTCCATCAACTCGGGGAAGATTGCGGTCAGTTCCTCGACGGCCTCGGGTGACAGTGAGCGCCGGGCTTGCGGCCCCAGGTAAAGGCTCTCGGCGGCGGCGCCTTCGGCGTAAAGGATTTCGTGCCGGTCGCAGAGCAGGTGGAAATACTCGACCTCAGGCAGACCCTCCTCGACCGTGATGCCGGGCAAACCGACAAGTTTGTTCGCTGGCACCAGCGCCTCGCCCAGGTCAAACATGCTTTGCACGATGGCCGAACGGACAAGGATCCGGTGCTGGCGCGACACCAGCAGCGCGCGGCGCGGCAGCCCATTGCCAAGCGCGCCCGCCGCGATCCGGACCGGGGCAAGCTTGCCGGTCGCTGCGACGCGGCTGCGACCGACCCAGCGGATCGGCGCGCTGCCTTGCGCGGTCACCACAAGGTCGCCCGCTTTCAGTCCTTCGACCGGAAGTGGGCCGGTCGGGGTCTCGATCAGGGTACCGCCGCAAAAGCACAGTACGTCCAGCGAGACATTGTCGACGACAAGGTCGTTGTTCGTGGTGTTGGTGGTCCCGTCGATGACCTCGACCACGACCTCGGTCACACCGTCGGGGATGGTGAAGGTGCCGGTGATGGACTGGTCCAGCGCCGCCGGGCTGCGATTGGCATAGGTGGGTCCGGTCGCATCCGTCGCGGTCTGGTTCAGCAGTTCGACCTGATTGCCATTGTCCAGGTAGAAGATGCGGACCTGCAACCGCGCCACCGCCCCGCCCAATCCCAGCTTGCCGAAATCGACGGAGAAGGTCGCGGTCTGGTTCGGCGTGACGGCCACGGTCTGGGACAAGGTTGCCCCGCCTGCCGATCCGCCGCCATTGAAGATCACGGCATTTCCGGTCGCCGCATCCAGTTGCACCTGATTGCCGGTGCCCGTGCTGATCCAGTTTTCCAAGGCGGAGGCAAAGCTGCCGTCCAGAATTCGTTCAGGCATGACGACTTCTCCTTTGGGAGGGCAAGGGGAGGAGTGGGTCTTGTCGAGTGAATCCCAACCGACCCTAGGTCCTTGCGCGAAGAAGTCTAACAGAAAATGGCTTTCGCCCCGGTCCTGCGGCCGGGGTCAGACGTCCAGTTCGGCAGTATCCGCGAATTGGGCGTTTTCCTGGATGAATTGATAGCGCAGCTCGGGTTTCTTGCCCATCAGGCGTTCGACCAGATCGCCAGTCTCTCCGCCCTCGTCCTCGTCGATGGACACCCGGATCAGCTTGCGCGTCTTGGGGTTCATCGTCGTGTCTTTCAGGTCCTTGGCGTCCATCTCTCCCAGACCCTTGAAGCGCTGCACGTCGATCTTGCCCTTGCCGCCGATGCCCTTGGCAAGCCAGGCCTCTTTCTCGGCGTCGTCGGCGACATAGATGCGATGCGCGCCCTGCGTCAGGCGATAAAGCGGCGGGCAGGCCAGATACAGGTGCCCCTTGTCGATCATCGGCCGCATCTGGGTGAAGAAGAATGTCATCAAGAGCGAGGCGATATGCGCGCCGTCGACATCGGCATCGGTCATGATGATGATCTTGTCGTAGCGCAGATCCTCGACATTGAACTTGCTGCCCATGCTGACGCCAAGCGCCTGACACAGATCGTTGATTTCCTGATTGGACCCCAGTTTCGAGCTGGCCGCGCCCAGCACGTTCAGGATCTTGCCGCGCAGCGGCAGCAGCGCCTGCGTCGTGCGTTCCCGCGCCATCTTGGCGCTGCCGCCTGCCGAGTCGCCCTCGACGATGAACAGTTCGGTCCCTTCGCGGTTGGTGGCCGAGCAATCGACCAGCTTGCCGGGCAGGCGCAGCTTCTTTGTGGCGGTCTTGCGGGCAGTTTCCTTTTCCTGCTTGCGGCGCAGGCGCTCCTCGGCGCGCAACACAAGGAAGTCCAGGATCGCGCCCGCGGATTTCGTATCCGCCGCCAGCCAGTTGTCGAAATGGTCGCGGACCGCGCCCTCGACCAGACGCGCGGCTTCCACGGTAGCCAGCCGGTCCTTGGTCTGGCCCACGAATTCGGGCTCGCGGATGAAACAGCTGACAAGGGCGCAACCGCCGGTCAGCAGATCCTCACGCGTGATGTTGGCGGCCTTCTTGTTGTTGATCAGCTCGCCATAGCCGCGGATGCCCTTGAGAATCGCCGACCAGAAGCCGGCCTCATGCGTGCCGCCTTCGGGCGTGGGCACCGTGTTGCAATAGGACTGGATGAAGCCGTCGCGGGCGGGGGTCCAGTTGATCGCCCAGTCGACCTTGCCGGGAACGCCGAATTTCTCCTTGAAGTCGACATTGCCCGCGAAGGGCCGGTCGGCATAGGTCGAAGACTTGCCCAGCGTCTCGGTCAGGTAATCGGCAAGCCCGCCGGGGAAATGGAAGGTGGCCTCGACAGGGGTCTCGCCATCATCGATCTCGGACTTCCAGCGGATCTCGACGCCCGAGAACAGATAGGCTTTGGACTTCACCATCTTCAGCATTCGCGCGGGCTTGAAGCGGTGGTGGCCGAAGATCTGTTCGTCGGCATGGAAGGTGACGGTGGTGCCGCGCCGGTTCGGGGCCGCGCCGATCTTTTCGACCGGGCCCTGGGGGATGCCGCGTGAGAAGCTTTGCTGGAACAATTCGCGGTTGCGCGCGACCTGCACGACCATCGTATCCGACAACGCGTTCACGACCGAGGCACCGACGCCGTGCAACCCGCCCGAGGTCTGATAGGCATCGCCCGAGAACTTGCCGCCCGCGTGCAGCGTGCACAGGATGACTTCCAGTGCCGATTTGCCGGGGAATTTGGGATGCGGGTCGATCGGGATGCCGCGGCCGTTGTCGCGGATCACGACCGAGTAATCGGCCAGCAGCTCGACCTCGATCCGGCTGGCATGGCCGGCCACGGCCTCGTCCATCGAGTTGTCGAGGATTTCTGCGACAAGATGGTGCAGCGCGCGTTCATCCGTGCCGCCGATATACATGCCGGGGCGCTTGCGAACGGGCTCGAGTCCTTCCAGCACCTCGATGGAGGATGCCGAATAGCTCTCGGCTGCCTTGTCCGAGACCGGAAAGAGATCGTCTGCCATCGCACCTGCTCGTCTTGTTCTTCTGAAGCGGGGTTATCTCATGCCGTGGCAGGTCTGGGCAAGGGGAAGCGGCCGGTTCCGGGAAAACCCCAAGCGATAGTGTCCCGGCCGCGATATGCTGTCTCTATTCCGGCTCGGCCGATCGGTCTTTCCACATGCGCTGGAAGGCGGGCCGGGCCTGACAGTCCTGAAGCCAGGCGGTCGTCGCGGGGAAGCGGTCCATCAACTCGTGATAGCCTTGGGCATAGCGCAGCACCTCGGCCATGTTGATGTCGGCGACGGTGAAACGACCACCGACCAGATAGGCGCCGCGGGACAGATGATCCTCGATCACCGACAGGGGGCGGACCAGCCTTTCGGCCGCATTCGCGATGGCGGCCTGATCCGCGCCCGACTGGGTCCGGCCCGGACGGTGCAGAAACAGCAGTGTCAGGGCATCCGCCTCAAGCGCGGTTGCGGCGTAAAAGCTCCATTGCAGCATCTGCGCGTCTTCGGTCGCATCGGCGGGACCGAAGGGCTGGCCGTGCTTGCGCGCAAGGTAAAGCGTGCAGGCCAGCGATTCCGTCAACACCAGATCGCCGTCGCGGATGACCGGAATGGCGCCCGCCGGAGACATCGCAAGGAAGCTGGGCGAGTGCGTGTTCAAGGGCGCGCCTTGCGCATCTGGATCGGGCAGGCGATAGGCTTGGATCACGGGCACATGTTCGAAAGGCAGGCCCAGCTCGTGGCAAAGCCAGACGACGCGCGATGCACGCGAGCGGATGACGCCATAGATGGTCAGCATGATTTCCTCCGATTTTGGGTGCAGACTGGCGCGGTCACAGCGTCTCGGCAAGATAGCGCATCATGTTGCCGCCCATGACCTTTGCGATCTGGTCGTCGGACAGGCCCGCATCCATCAGCGCCTGCGTCAGGACCGCCAGATTGGACACATCGAAGGGCGCATCGACCGAGCCGTCATAGTCCGAACCAAGCGAGACGTGATCCTCGCCCACCAGCGCGATCGCGGCGCGGATTGCCTGCGCGATGTCGGCGGGCTTGTCGCCGCAGACAACATCCGCCCAATAACCGATGCCGATGACGCCGCCCTTTGCCGCGATCGCCTTGACCAGATCATCGGGCAGGTTGCGCGGGCTGGGGCATTGGCTGTGGATGCCGGTATGGGACAGGATCGGCCGCGTTCCCGGCATGTCCAGCACGTCCTGCACCATCTGCGGGCTGGCATGGGCCAGGTCGATGATCATGCGGCGGTCCTGCATCTCGCGCACGACCTGCTCTCCGAATTCGTTAAGACCCGATCCTTCTCCGCCTTCGCCATGCAGGCTGCCGCCCAGCTCGTTGTCGAAGAAATGCGTCAGGCCGATCAGTCGGAAGCCCGCGCCGTAAAGGACGCGAAGATTGTCGAGATTGCCTTCAAGCGGGTGTGCGCCTTCTGTCCCCAGCAGGATGCCGACGGTGTGGGCGCCGTTTCGCCGCGCCTCCAGCAGGTCCTGCAGGTCCTGGGCCGATCGGATCATCGTGACCGCCTGCGGGTCCTCTTCCACCGCGCGGGACAGAGCGGCCGCCTGCGTCAGGGCGCGCTCCTTAAGGCTGAACCAGCTGGGAACCGGGCGCAGTTGGCCGATAAAAAGCGGCGTGATGTTGTCGGGCGCCTCGGCCGAGTTTTGGCTGTAGTTCTGCCCGCGCGGGCTTTTGGTGACAGTGGTATAGACTTGGACGGCCACGTTGCCTTCGGCCAGGCGCGGGATGTCGGTATGGCCGCGATCCGCGCGGCGCAGGATGTTGCGGTCCCAAAGCAGCGTGTCGGCGTGCCAGTCGCCGATGACCAGACTGTCATGCAGCGCCTGTGCCTGGGGCGAGACGGGCCAGCCTTCAGCCGGGCCGGTAACGGGGTTCAGCTTGCGTTCGACATAACCCGGTCCGAAATAGGCAACCACCGCCGCCAGGATTGCCACAAGCCCCAGCAGGGCGAAAAAGATGCGCCGGATCATGGCGTTCCTCCCAATCATTGCGGCGGCAGAATAGGCGAGGCCGTCCGGCTAGGCGACCGCCAATTTCGGCAAACGCAGCCGCAGGATGTGCTGGGGACCGATCCGGCCGCCGTGATACAGCGCGCCATCATCGACAAAGCCGCCCGCAAGATAGATCGCGCGCGCCGCCGGGTTGACGACGTTGACCGTCAGCACGCAGCTCCCGGCTGCCGGATAGTGTCGGGCAAGATAGGGGCCAAGCGCCAGCATCGCGGCTTTGCCGCTTCCGCGCCCCTGCTCGGCCCGGTCGATCATCACGGCCCGCAGGCCAAGCTCTCCCTCTGCGGCAAAATCGAAGCGCGAGGGATATTCGCGATCGATCTTGAAGAAACCGACCGGCAGGGCGCCGCGGGTGACGGCGTGAAAGTCGCAGCCGGTTTCCTCGGACGCGAAATGTCCTGCGATGGTCCCGCAGAACGGCTCCTGTTCGGGCGTGACCCTGATATGGGCCACGCGATCGTATTCGTCCCGGCCGATCGGCTCGAGATGGATCATGCCTCCATCGCCTCAAGCTCGTCGATGAAGCCTTCGATCATCGACAAACCCTTGTCCCAGAATGCGGGGTCCGAGGCGTCAAGGCCGAAGGGTGCCAGCAGATCCTTGTGATGCTGCGAGCCGCCCGCCGCCAGCAGGGCGAAATACTTGTCCTGGAAGTCGGGAAGCCCGTCCTCATAGGCGGCGTAAAGCGCGTTCACCAGGCCATCGCCAAAGGCATAGGCATAGACGTAGAAGGGCGAGTGGACGAAATGCGGCACATAGGTCCAGAAGGTTTCATAGCCCGGCATGAACTCGAACGCATCGCCAAGCGATTCCCCCTGCACCGACATCCAAAGCGCGTTGATGTCGTCCGGGGTAAGCTCTCCTTCCGCGCGGGCGGCGTGAAGCTTGCACTCGAAGTCATAGAACGCGATCTGACGCACGACGGTGTTGATCATGTCCTCGACCTTGCCGGCGAGCAGGGCCTTGCGCTGGGCGGGGTCGGTGGTCTTGGCCAGCAGCGCGCGGAAGGTCAGCATCTCGCCGAAGACGGAAGCTGTTTCGGCCAGCGTCAGCGGGGTCGAAGCCAGAAGCTCGCCCTGTGCGCTGGCAAGGCGCTGGTGGACGCCGTGGCCCAGTTCATGCGCCAGCGTCATCACGTCGCGCGGCTTGCCCAGATAGTTCAGCAGCACAAAGGGATGCACGGTCGTCACGGTCGGATGGGCGAAGGCACCGGGGGCTTTGCCCGGCTTCACGCCCGCATCGATCCAGCCCTTGTCGAAGAAGGGCTCGGCCAGATCCGCCAGCTTGGGGGAAAACCCGGCATAGGCGTCAAGAACCGTCGCGCGCGCGTCAGCCCAAGGGATCAGCCGCGGAGTTTCGTTCGGAAGGGGGGCATTGCGGTCCCAGACCTGCAGCTTGTCCAGCCCCAGCCATTTCGCCTTGAGCCGGTAATAGCGATGCGACAGGCGCGGATAGGCGGCGGTGACAGCATTCCTGAGCGCCTCGACCACCTCGGGTTCGACATGGTTCGACAGGTGCCGCGCGGTTTGCGGGGTCGGCATCTTGCGCCATTTGTCCTCGATCGCCTTTTCCTTGGCGAGCGTGTTGTGGACGCGGGCGAACAGCTTGATGTTCTTGCCAAAGACCTTGGCCAGTGCATGTGCGCCAGCCTCGCGTTTTGCGCGGTCGTGGTCGGTCAGCAGGTTCAGCGTCGCCTCGATCCCCATTTCCTCGCCTTCGACATCGAAGGTCAGGCCGGCGGTCGTCTCGTCGAACAGGCGGTTCCAGGCGGCGGCACCGACGACCGAGTTATCGTGCAGGAAGCGCTCCAGCTCATCCGAAAGCTGATAGGGACGCATGGCGCGCATGCGGTCGAAGACCGGCTTGTAGCGGCCGGGACCGGCGGGATCTGCAAAGACCTCGGCATAGCGGTCGTCGGCGATGCGGTTGAACTCGAGGCTGAAGAAGACAAGCTTCGTCGTGTGTTCGGTGATCTGGTCCTGAAGGTCGCCTAGGAACTTGGCGCGCTCACCATCGGTGGTGTTCTGGTAGTAGCGCAGCCCGGCATAGGACATCAGCCGCCCGCCAAGGGTGTCGATCCGTTGATAGCGTTCGATGCATTCCAGCATCTTCGGCCCGTCCAGCGAGGCAAGGCGTCCCTCATAGTCGCGGGCGAACTGGCAGCATTCCTTGCGCAGCGCGGCCATGTCATCGGCCAGCTCGGGCGCATCCGGCGCGGGGTAAAGATCGGTCAGATCCCAGTCCGGCAGCTGACCCAGGTCGGCACCATGGGCGGCGCTGGGCAGGGCGTTCTCGTCGCGGGGAATCGTGCGGCCAAGCATCGGGGACGGAAAGCGAATCGCGGCGGAAGTCGTCATGGTCAATCCTTTCGATTGCCAAGGAATTTGGCTGTTAAGCCGTCCAGCCGCAAGGCATCGCCCGCAAGGAAGTTGTCAGACGGAGTGCGCCACTGTGCCGAAATGCTGGAGGATCGCCCGAAGGAAGGGGGTGCGCACGCTTTCCCGCTCCATCATCGGCTCATGTCGGGCACCGGGCAGAAGCATCAGCTGCGCGCCGGCCCAGCCATCGACACGGCTGCGGATTGCGCGGGCAGAGACAATGGCCTCGTCGCTGCCAAGCCCGACAAGGACGGGCAGATCGGGCGAGGGCAGGGCGGCCAGTCGCGTGCATTCGGCCAGGGCCTGCCCCAGCCAGCGATTGGTCACGCCGCCAAGGGAAAGTTCGGGCCAGGAGGCGGCCTCGGCCACGAAGCGGCCCCAACGGACCGGGTCGGTGGTCAGCAGGTTGCCGTCGAACGGGCATTTCAGCACGAAGGGTTCGTACCCGCCCGAGCCAAGCGCCGCACGTTCGTCCAGACGCAGGCGCTGGGCGAGAGCGGTCATGGCGATGGCAAGAAGCCGGGTCGGCGGACGCAGGTGCAGTCCCCACATCGGGGCGGAAAACACCGCGCTGTCGACCGGCAGCCCGTCCTGCAGCGCCGCAAGCCCGATGGCACCGCCCATCGAATGGGCCAGCAGATGCCAGGGGCGGGGAAGGTCGAGTTCGTTCGCGGCGACGACCAGTTCGACGACATCGCGCTGATAATCGCTGAAGCTGCCGATATGTCCGGGGCGGCTGTCGGCGATCAGGCGATCCGATAGCCCTTGTCCGCGCCAGTCCATTGCCAGGACATCCAGCCCGGCGCCGCAAAGGTCCAGCGCGAGGGCGTTATATTTTTCAAGATACTCGGTCCGGCCCGGAAACAGCAGCACGCTGCCCCGTGGCCGGTCCGAGGCCCAATGTCCGGCCCGCAGGCGAACCCCGTCCTCGGCCCGAAGCCAGAAAGGCCGGGCCAGGGGGTGGGGGTCGCCGGGCAGGGACCGGAAGGGCGCGGGGTCCACGGGGGATGCCGCGTCTTAGCCCAGCAGGGCGCCCAGCTTCATGGCGGTACCCATCGCGCCATCGACCTTCAGCTTGCCGGTCATGAAGGCCATGGTGGGGTTCACGTCGCCGGAAAGAAGTCCCTCGAAAGTTTCGCGGCTGGCGGTCAGAGTGACGTCCGCCTCATCATCCGCCGCGCGTGCGCCATTGGCGTCGATGTAGACGCTGCCCTCGCCCTCGATCACGAATTTGGCGGTGCCATCAAAGCCCTTGGCTTTGGGATCCAGAGCAGCGACGGCTGCCTCGACCACTTTACTCATCTGAATTCTCCCTTGACTGTGTCTGGAAATGGGTTGGGTGGAAAGTTACATAGTGGATATGCGATGGCTAGGCCCCCTTTTCCATATTGCCGTGGCGGCAGGCCTGATCCTGTCGCCGGCCATGTCGGGACATGCGTTGGCGCAACAGCTTTCGCCCCCGGATGCGCCGCAACCCAAGGATGATGGGGCACCGCCCGGCACCGCGCCCGATCCCGATTCGCCAGAGATGGCAGAACCCCCGACCGGGCTTGAACCGGCCGAGCCGGACCTGCCCACCGCCGATGCCCGCCTGCAGGAGCGTGAGGATCTGGATCTGCTGTTTGCCGAACTGGCCCAGCCGGATGGCGAGACCTGGGCGCGGGCGGAAACCGATATCCTGCGAATCTGGTCACGCTCGGGCTCGGCGGCCTTGGACTTGCTCTACAAGCGTGGAGAGGCGGCACTGGATGCAGGGGATACCGAAGCCGCGATCGGCCATCTGACCGCCCTGACCGACCATGCCCCGGATTTTGCAGGGGGCTGGTATCTGCGGGGGGTGGCGTTCTATCTGGAGGGGCAGGTCGGTCCCTCGATCTCGGACATGGCGCGGACACTGACGCTGGAGCCACGGCATTTCGGTGCCCTGACCCAGCTTGGCGCGATGTTCGAGGAACTGGGGGACGACAAGCGCGCGCTGGAGGCATATCGCGCCAGCTTGAAGATCCACCCGCATCAGGAAGATGCAGCCGACGCCGTCGAGCGTCTGGAAGACAAGACAAAGGGCACGGACGCCTGACATGCAGGACAGATCACGGGTCACGGCCGTTCTCGGCCCGACCAATACTGGCAAGACGCATTACGCGATCGAACGGATGCTGGCGCATCGCACGGGGGTCATCGGCCTGCCGCTGCGCCTGCTGGCGCGCGAGGTCTATGACCGCATCGTGAAGGCACGCGGCCCCTCGGTCGTGGCGCTGGTCACGGGAGAGGAGCGCATCGTCCCCGACCGGGTGCAATACTGGGTCGCCACCACCGAGGCGATGCCCGAGGTTGGCGCGGACTTCGTCGCCATAGATGAAATCCAGCTTTGCGCCGATCCCGAGCGCGGCCATGTCTTTACCGACCGGCTGCTGAACATGCGCGGCCTGCACGAGACGCTGCTGCTGGGAAGCGACACGATGCGTCCCGCCATCGCGGCGCTGGTGCCGGGCGTGCAGTTCATGCGGCGCGAGCGTTTCTCGACCCTGACATGGGCGGGATCGAAAAAGATCAGCCGGATGCCGCCGCGCTCGGCCATCGTCTGCTTCTCGGTCGACGAGGTTTACGCCACGGCAGAGCTGATCCGCCGCCAGAAGGGCGGTTGCGCGGTCGTCATGGGGGCGCTCTCGCCCCGGACACGAAACGCTCAGGTCGCGATGTATCAAGCCGGAGAGGTCGATTACCTGGTGGCGACCGATGCCATCGGCATGGGGCTGAACTTGGACATCAAGCATGTCGCCTTTTCGGGAACCGAGAAATTCGACGGCCGGCGCTATCGCCCGCTGTTCCCGCATGAGCTGGGACAGATCGCCGGGCGCGCTGGGCGGCATACCGAGCCGGGCACCTTCGGCATTACCGGTGATGCCGGGCATCTGGAAGACGGGCTGATCGAAGCGATCGAGAATCACCGCTTCCAGCCGATCTCGCGCCTGATGTGGCGCAACGGGGCGCTGGAATTCGGCACTGTCGACCGGCTGATCCAAAGCCTTGAGACCAGTCCCCAGTCCGAATGGCTGACCCGGGGACGCGAGGCGGACGACCTGCGCGCGCTGAAGGCGCTGGCCGCGATGCCCGAGATTCGCGATCGCATGACCCACCCCAAGGATGTCCGCCTGCTGTGGGATGTCTGCCGGATTCCCGATTTTCGCGGCATCTCGCCCGCCGAGCATTCGACGCTGCTGGCCCGCATCCTGGGCTTTCTGCAGGAAGGCGGGGTTCCCAGCGACTGGCTGGCGGGCCAGATCCAGCGCATCGACAAGGTGCAGGGGGACATTGATACCCTGTCGAAACGATTGGCATTCATCCGGACATGGACCTATGTCGCGCAGCGGAGTGGCTGGGTTTCGGACGAAAGCCATTGGCGCGCCGAGACGCGCGCTGTAGAAGATCGCTTGTCGGATGCGCTGCATGCCGCTCTGACGCAAAGATTCGTGGACCGGCGCACATCTGTCCTGCTGCGCCGGCTCAAGCAGAAGGAGAGCCTTTTGGCCGAGGTGAACGACAAGGGCGAAGTGACGGTTGAGGGCGAATTTGCCGGCCGTCTGGAAGGTTTCCGCTTCCGCGCCGATCCGAATGCAACCGGGGACGAGGCGCGGACGCTGACCCGCGCCGCCTATGAGGCCTTGCGCCCCGAATTCCATCTTCGGGCCGACAGGTTCTATAACGCTCCCGATACCGAGCTGGACTTTACCGAGCAGGGCGGCCTCATGTGGGGCAGCTCGGCCGTTGGAAAGCTCGTCAAGGGTTCCGAGGCGCTGAAGCCCGGCGTCGAGCCCTTCGTGGACGAAGAGGCCGGCCCCGAGATCATCGAGAAGGTGCGTCGCCGCCTTCAGCATTTCATCGACCGCAAGGTGGCGACCGCCTTCGAGCCGCTGAACACGCTGAAGAACGACGAGACGCTGTTGGGCCTCGCCCGCGGCTTTGCCTTCCGTCTGGTCGAGGCGCTGGGCGTCCTGCCGCGCGAAGGCGTGGCGAACGAGGTCAAGGATCTGGATCAGGACGCGCGCGGCCTGCTGCGCAAGCACGGCGTCCGCTTCGGCCAGTTCACGATCTTCCAGCCCGCGCTGCTGAAGCCCGCGCCGACCCGGCTGCGGCTGGTGCTGTGGGGACTGGATCAGGGCATGGGCGAATTCCCCGAAAGCCCGCCGCCGGGCCTGGTGACCATCCCCAATCTGCCGGACGTGCCCAAGGGCTATTACACGCTGTCGGGCTATCACCCTGCAGGCGAGCGCGCGATCCGCATCGACATGCTGGAGCGTCTGGCCGACATGCTGCGCACGCAGGACAGCCGCGCCGGTTTCGAAGCGACGCCCGACATGCTGTCGATTACCGGCATGACGCTTGAGCAGTTCTCGGGCCTGATGCAGGGCCTGGGCTATCACGCCGAAAAGGGTGAGCGTCCGAAGGCCCGCGCGGAAGCGCCCGCCGTGGTCGAGGCCGCACCGGAACCCGCCGATCACGACCGTCCGCTGACCGAGGAGGAAAGCGTCCTCGTCGCCGAAACGCGCGCCAAGTGGGAAGCCGAGCAGGCCGCCCGTAAGGCCGAGGAGGCCGCTGCTGCTGCCGCCGAGGCCGTCGAGGCCGGTGAAGTCGAGACGGTCGAGGCAGCTGCGCCCGAGGTCGAATCCTTCTATACCTTCACCTGGGCGCCGCGCCCGCGCGGCAACCGCCGTCCCGAACGTGGCGGCGAGCGTGGGGGTGAGCGCAATGGCGAGCGCCAGCCGCAGGGGCAGGGCCGCCGTTCCGGCGATGCCGGTCAGCGCCGCGAGCGCGATGCCTCGGGCGAAGCGCCGCAGGGCAAGCCGCGCGAGAACCGGTTCGAAGGCAAGCGCCGCGACGACAATCGCGGCGAGCGTTCGGATCGCGGTCCCAAGGGCAAGCCGCGTCATGACGGCGGCAAGGGCAAACCCCGCCACGAAGCCCCCAAAAGCTTCGAGGCCCGGCCCCCTAAGACCGAGAAGAAGATCGACCCGGACAGCCCCTTCGCGATTCTTGCCTCGCTCAAGAATAAGACGTGACCGAAGAGGGGACGGCCGACAGCATCCGGCTGGATCGCTGGTTGCATCACGCGCGTCTTTTCCGCACACGCACCCTGGCCGCCGACGCGGTCGGCCAGGGTGGCATCCGCCTGAATGGCAATCCCTGCTCCAAGCCAGCACAGATCGTCCGGCCGGGTGACGTCGTCACCGTTTCGGCGCATGGCCGCGTGCGCGCCCTGCGCGTCCTGTTGCTTGGCGAACGCCGCGGGCCCTCCAGCGAGGCGGTTGGATTGTACGAGGAAGTCGGGGTTTGAAGAGCCCGTGACGGCGAACCGGTTTCCGCCGGAAGGGCCTTCCTGAAAACGTCCGTCCGGCTTCGGCCCGACCTTGGCCAATGGCCGTCTTTTCCAGCGTCGCGGCCTTGAATGATCGACCGCCGAAGCGTAACTAGCCGGCAAGATACAGGATAGCTTGCCGCCATGACCTACGTCGTCACCGATAACTGCATCATGTGCAAATACACCGACTGCGTGGAGGTGTGCCCCGTGGACTGCTTCTACGAGGGTGAGAACACGCTTGTCATTCACCCGGACGAATGCATCGACTGCGGTGTCTGCGAACCTGAATGCCCCGCGGACGCCATTCGCCCAGACACCGAGCCGGACATGGAGCAGTGGGTGGAATTCAACCGGAAATACTCGGAACTCTGGCCGGTCATCACCCGCAAGAAAGAGCCGATGCCTGGTTACGAGGAAATGGACGGCCAGTCCGGAAAACTTGCGAAGTACTTCTCGGAAGCGCCGGGCGAAGGCGATTGAACCTTTCGTGACCTTGCGTCCTTTCGCCGCGATTCGCGCGGCGGGAATGCGAAGCGTTGGCGCGATTCCGCTGGCTTTTCGCTGAAATATCGGCGCAAATCGCTACGCGGCAAGGCGGGATGCCGTCCATTCCGCTACCTTTGATTTCGGCCCGATTTTGTGATATCTATATGACATAAGTCGCCGAACCGGTCGCGAGAGTGGCCTGTCCGGCGATGCTGCCTGCCCTGCCGACTGCCCGGTTAAGGGAAAAATCATCTATGCTGGCCCAGAAGGTTGGGGCGAACCCGCCTTTGGGGTTTTTTGCGCCGTGGACGGGCGCCGCTGTGAAGGAAGCTCAATGTCGAAATCCAAGAAGACTGAATTCCGCCCCGATGATTTCGTGGTGTATCCGACCCATGGCGTGGGCCGTATCGTTTCCATTGAAGAGCAGGAAGTCGCCGGCCTGCGCCTTGAGATGTTCGTCATCTCGTTCGAAAAAGACAAGATGACCCTGCGGGTCCCCACTGCGCGCGCCAGTGAGATCGGGATGCGTGGTCTGTCGACCCCTGATCTGGTTGAACAGGCGCTTGCCACGCTGAAAGGCAAGGCTCGCGTGAAACGGGCCATGTGGTCGCGCCGCGCCCAGGAATATGAACAGAAGATCAACTCGGGTGACCTGATGTCGATCGCCGAGGTCGTGCGCGACCTGCATCGCAGCGACGACCAGCGCGAGCAATCCTATTCCGAGCGTCAGCTGTACGAGGCCGCGCTGGACCGCCTGACCCGCGAGGTCGCCGCCGTCAGCGGCATCGACGAGGCCGGGGCCCAGAAGAAAGTCGGTGCCGTGCTGGTTTCGCGCGCGGCCTGATCCGACCGACATTTGTATTCGGGGCGTCCATCGGGGCGCCCCTTTTTCATGTCCGCATGGTCGGAATGAAAAACCCCCGGTCAGACTTGCTGCCGGGGGCTCTCGATTTCATGCGGCGACGGGATCACTCCTCGTCGGAATCCGGCACATCGGCAATATCGTCCAGCGACACGTCGCCGTCGTCATCGTCGTCGTCAAGCAGATCGTCGTCGAGATCGCCGGTGTCGGCATCATCGTCCAGATCCTCGTCATCCACCAGGTCGGTGCGGTCTTCGCCGCGCGCCGCGGTCTTCTCGGCGATCAGCGAGCGCGAGCGGCCGCTCGTCAGGCTTTCCAGCGAGAAGACGTTGCCGCAGGCCGGGCACGTCATCGGGTCGTTCGTCAGATCGTAAAAGCGGGTCGCACAGTGGGGGCACAGACGCTTCGTGCCCCATTCCTCTTTGGGCATGGTAATCTCTTTCCGCCGCAGTTAGGTAAATCCGCTGTCCCCTGCCACAGGTGGTGCAGGCTGTCAAAGCCTTTTCCCCTTGCGTGCGGGCACCGGTCAAGGCGCTATAGGTAACCAAGCAGGGGGACAGGTTCAAGAGCATGACCGGACAGGATGACGGGTTCCTTGTGGGCGGCGATATTCCGGTGCTTCTGCGCCGGTCGTCGCGCGCGCGGCGCATGACCCTGCGGGTCACGCGTGCCGAGGGGCAGGTGGTCCTGACATTGCCCACGAAAGCCAGCCTGACCGAGGGGCGTGCCTTCGTCGAATCCCGTGTCGATTGGCTGCGACGGATAAGAGCGACCATGCCGGTACCCAGCGTCATCCGCCACGGTGCCGTCCTGCCGGTCGAGGGGTTCGACGTGACCGTTACCCCCGCCGCAGTGCGGTCGGCGCGAATCGAGGGGGATCGGCTTCTGGTGCCCAGCGGTCGCCCGGTTGGCGTGGTCGTGGCCGCCTATCTCAAGCATCTGGCCCACGCGCGGCTGGTCCCGGCCTGTGACCACCACGCCGCCCGGCTGGGGCAACGCTTCCGCGCCATCTCGCTGCGGGACACGCGGTCCCGCTGGGGCAGCTGCACCCATGATGGTCGCCTGATGTTTTCCTGGCGGTTGGCCATGGCCCCGCGCGCCGTGCTGGATTACGTCGCCGCGCACGAGGTCGCGCATCTGGCGCATATGGATCATTCCGCGGCCTTCTGGGCGACCACCGCGCATCTTGTGCCCGATTATCAGCGCCATCGCGGCTGGTTGCGGCAGAACGGCCACGATCTTCTGGCCTGGCGTTTTCACGGGCAGGACGGTTGACCTTGGCCCTGTTTGTGATCACACGTGCGGGATGAACAAGCTTCCCATCCGTCCCGCAGAAATTTCTGCCCATGAACGCGTCTATCGCAGCCTGCGCGGCCGCATCATGCTGGGCGAGTTGCCTCCCGGCCTGCCGCTGACCTTGCGGGGACTGGCGGCCGAGCACCGCGTCTCGATGACCCCCGCGCGCGAGGCCGTGCGCCGATTGGTGGCCGAGGGCGCATTGACGCTGTCCTCTTCCGGACGGATCTCGACCCCCGAGCTTTCCGTCGAGCGGATCGAGGAACTGGCCGCGCTGCGGGCCCTGATCGAGCCAGAGCTTGCCACGCGCGCCCTGCCCAGGGCCCACCAGGCGCTGATCGACCGGCTGGCCCTGATCAATGCCGCCATCGGCGAGGCGGCCGAGGGGCATGATGCCGTGGGCTATATCCGCACCAATCTGGAGTTTCACCGCACGCTTTACCTGCGCGCGCAGGCCCCGGCCATGCTCGCGATCCTGGAGACGGTGTGGTTGCAACTGGGGCCGACCATGCGGGCACTTTACGGCCGGGTGAAGCGGCAAGAGCCGCCGCGTCATCACCGCCTGATCCTAGCCTCGCTGCGGGCCGGGGACGAACCCGGCCTGCGACTGGCGGTCCGGGCCGACGTGACCCACGGGCTGCGGCATCTGTCGCAGACCTAGATGCCCACCCACGGGGGGCGGGCGAGGGCTGTTCAGACTTCCTCGATCCTCAGCTCGACCGGCTCGCCATGGATGACGCCGGTGCGCGGCAGCGCCTCGATGGCCAGGTCGATGGCTTCGGGCGTGGTCTTGTGAGTGACGATCAGGACTGGTGCGACGCCCTCGGTGTCGTGCTTGCCATATTGGCGCATCCGGTCGATCGAGACCCCGGCATCGCCCAGCACCGTCGCGACCTTCGCCAATGCGCCCGGCTTGTCGGCCAGTTGCAGTCGCAGGTAATAGGCGGCGGGAACGGCGGTGCGGGCGCTGACGGGGGTGGAAAGCTGACTGGCGGGCTGGGCAAAGGCCGGCATGCGCACGCCACGCGCGATCTCGACGATGTCGGACAGGACGGCGCTGGCGGTCGGGCCCTCGCCCGCGCCCGCGCCGCGCAGGACGATCTGGCCGACCGAATCGCCTTCGATCACCACCATGTTGGTGCCGCCCTGAAGTTGTCCGAGCGGGCTGTCGGCGGGCACGAGGCAGGGGGACATGCGCTGTTCCAGCCCTCGTCCGGTCATCTGGGCGACGCCCAGCAGCTTGATGCGATAGCCCATGTCGGCGGCGCGGCGGATGTCGTCGATGCTGACGCGCTCGATCCCCTCGATTTCGACCGCGCCAAAGGTCGGGCGCGTGCCGAAGGCGATCGAGGCCAGGATCGCCAACTTGTGGCTGGCGTCGATGCCGCCCACGTCCAGCGTCGGATCGGCCTCAAGATAGCCAAGCTGCCGGGCTTCCTCGAACACGGTGTCATAGGGCAGGCCCGCATTCTCCATCCGAGTCAGGATATAGTTGCAGGTGCCGTTCATCACGCCCATGACGCGTCGGATGTCGTTGCCGGCCAGCGACTCGGTCATGGTCTTGATGACCGGGATCCCACCCGCGACTGCAGCTTCGAAGCGCAGGACGCAGCCGTTCGCCTCGGCCAGTTCGGCCAGCTCCTGTCCGTGGATCGCCAGCAGCGCCTTGTTCGCGGTCACGACATCCTTGCCGGCCTTCAGCGCGGCGGTGACGGCTTCGCGCGCCACACCCTCATCCCCGCCGACCAGCTCGACGAAGACATCGACATCGTCGCGCACGGCAAGGCTGCGCGGGTCGTCTTCCCAGGCATAGCCGGACAGGTCGATGTCGCGGTTCTTGGCGCGGCTGCGCGCGCTGACGGCGGTGACAGAGATGGGGCGACCCGCACGCGTTGCCAGCAGCGCGGCATGTCTCTGCAGGATCTTGACGGTGCCGGTGCCGACCGTCCCGAGGCCAGCGATGCCGAGACGAAGCGGAGAGGCGTCTTGCCCCGAGTTCTGGGCGGTCATGTGAAGCTCTTTTCTACAGGTGAGGCGGTGTTAGCGGATGGCGGATCGCGTTGCAACGCGTGGCTTAGCCGTCATCATCCCCGGACCAATGGCCCTGGATCCCGGTCGCCCGCATGACGCCCAGGACGCGGTTGCCGATCTCGACCGTGGTGCGGCCGATTGCCTCAAGCTCGGCCACGGTCAGCGCGTGGTCGAAGATCTCGCCCTTCATGTTGACGAAGGCGGGATGCCAGCGCGCGGGATCGTCGGTCGGACGCCACGAGGCGTGGCAAAGCAGGTTCCGCTGCCGCTTGATTTCATTCAGGTGCTGGGTCAGGCGATCGCGATCCGGCAATCCGGGATGGCGGCGCATGGCGGCATCCAGCTGCTCGATCAGCGTTCCCATCGAATCGTCGGCCAGGCTGGACATGCGGGAAAGCCAGGCGTGCAATTCTCGTTCGGTCAGGTCGTCAGCCAGCCGGGCCTTGTCCAGCGCATAGATGGTGCGCTTGATGATCTCTTCCAGCCAGCCGAAGGTGGCCACGCAATGCCCAAGCGTCGCCGCGAAATCGGCGGGCAGGGTATAATGCGTCGCGGGCGGGGCGCCTATTCGCGCCACAGCTCTTTCACCCAGCTGACCGGCCGCAGATAGTGGCGCAGGTGCTTCGACAGGCTTTCGCGCCGACGCCCGTCAAAGGTCGCGCGCAGGTGGTCCATCGCGGCCAGAGGCGGGGTCTTGTGGTCCCAGCGCCCCTCGATCGCGTCGGGCGGGTTCAGGTTGCCCGGAAAGATGACGATCCGCGTTCCCTTCGGGATATGCGCCTCGCGGATGTAGTTCAGCGGAAAGATCGGCACGCATTGCATGCGGAAATGCGCCAGCCAGCGCCGCGGCCAGAACTTGACGCCGCCCGGCGCGTTGCGGGTGACGAAGCGCTGTTCATAGCGGTACTTGTCCGCAGCCCCCTGCGGATCGGCGCGGAACAGATCCTGCAGCGGTTTCAGCTTGCCCACCCGCATCCGATAGACCGAGGTCTGGCCCAGCTTTTCCAGCGGTGTGTTCGGGTTCAGTCCCAGGACGGTATCGTCGGGATCACCGAAGCTGAAGAATTCATCAAGGCTGCCGGTCACGATCACGTCGAGGTCAAGGAACAGGACCACGCCCGTCACGTCGCCCAGATCGCCCCAAAGCCGCGATTTCGGCCATTTGCCACGAGTATTCACCGGGGCCTGATATTCGAACTCGGGCAGGGGGCGGACGGCGATGTCGGGATGCAGCCCGGTCCCGTCATCGGTAAAGCAGAACAACCGGAACGGGGGCGTGATGTTGCGCGCAATCATCCCGTGCAGGCGGTTGACATATTCCGGCCCGAATTTCGTGCCCCACTTGATGCAGATGATCTGCTTGACCGTGCCGTTGCGACCGTCGTTCATGCCGTCCTCGTCGTTTCACGGGACTCTTTCACAGGCCCCGCGGGCTGGCAAGGCGGGGTCACAGGATCTTCTGCAGCAACACCAGATCCAGCCAGCGCCCGAACTTGCGCCCCGACTGCGGCAGGCGACCGACCGGTTCATAGCCAAGCGCCAGGTGGAAGGCGACGCCGCCCTCGTTCTCGGCCGAGACGGCGGCGACCATGGTATGGGCGCCCCCGCTACGGGCATGATCCTCGACCGCGCGCATCAGGTTGCGGCCAAGCCCACGGCCGCGTGCCTGACCGGACAGGATGATCGTGTGCTCCATCGCGTGGAGATAGCCATTGCCGCCCCGGAACTGGTCATAGGTGGCAAAGCCCATGATCTGGTCGTCTTCCTCGGCGATCAGGAATTCGCGCCCCTTGCCACGGCGCGTCGCGATCATCTGGCCCAGGCTTTCCAGCGTTCTTTCCTCGGACGAGAAGGTGACCGTGGTTTCGCGGATCATCGGGTTCCAGAAGGCGAGGATCTCGGGCAGATCCTCGGGCGTGGCGGGGCGGATGGGCATGGTATCCTCGCATTGATGGCGCGCCGCCGATGCAGCGGCGGCGCGCCCTTCTTGTTCCACAGATATCGCCGCGACGCCAAGCGGAACCGGCAAGGCCCCGTGTCAGGCCGGTCGTGCTGCCCGGATCAGCGACAGGATGTCGCGCGCCGCCGCGGGGATGTTGGTCCCCGGACCGAAGATCGCCTTCACGCCCGCCTTCTTCAGGAAGTCGTAATCCTGCTGCGGGATGACGCCGCCACAGATCACGATGATCTCTTCGGCGCCCTGGTCGCGCAGCGCCGCGATCAGTTTCGGGGCAAGGGTCTTGTGGCCCGCCGCCTGGGACGAGATGCCGACGACATGGACGTCGTTGTCGATGGCGTCCTGTGCCGCTTCCTCGGGTGTCTGGAACAGGGGGCCGACATCGACGTCGAAGCCAATATCGGCAAAGGCGGTCGCGATGACCTTGGCGCCGCGGTCATGGCCGTCCTGGCCCATCTTCACGACCAGCATCCGGGGGCGGCGGCCCTCATCCTCGGCGAATTTCTCGACGTCGCGCTGGATCTGCGCGAAATCGTCGTCACCCTCATAGGCGGCGCCATAGACCCCGGCCAGGGTCTTCACCTCTGCCCGGTGGCGGCCGAATTCCTTTTCCATCGCCATGCTGATCTCTCCCACGCTGGCCCGGGCGCGGGCGGCCTCGACCGCCGCTTCGAGCAGGTTGCCGCCTTCCTTCGCGCGCCGCGCCAGTTCCTCAAGCGCGGTTTGGCATTTCACCTCGTCCCGGCTGGCGCGAATGCTGTTCAGCCGTGCGATCTGGGCCTCGCGCACCTTGTGATTGTCGATGTCGAGGATGTCGATCGGATCTTCCTTGGTCAGGCGATACTTGTTCACGCCGACGATGACCTCGTCCCCGCGATCGATCTGGGCCTGACGGCGGGCCGCTGTCTCCTCGATCCGAAGCTTCGGCATCCCCGAGGCCACGGCCTTGGTCATCCCGCCCATCGCCTCGACCTCTTCGATCAGCGCCCAGGCCTTGTCAGCCAGCTCTGCCGTCAGGCTTTCGACGTAATAGCTGCCGGCAAGCGGATCGATGACATTGGTGATGCCCGTCTCCTCCTGCAGGATCAACTGGGTGTTCCGGGCGATGCGGGCGCTGAATTCAGTCGGCAGCGCGATCGCCTCGTCCAGCGCATTGGTGTGCAGCGACTGGGTGCCGCCAAGCGCCGCGGCCATCGCCTCATAGGCGGTGCGGACGACGTTGTTATAGGGATCCTGCTCCTGCAGGCTGACTCCCGAGGTCTGGCAATGCGTGCGCAGCATCAGGCTGCCGGTCTTTTTGGGATCGAATTCCTTCATGATCCGCGTCCACAGCAGACGGGCCGCGCGCAGCTTGGCGACTTCCATGAAAAAGTTCATGCCGATGGCGAAGAAGAAGGACAGACGCCCCGCGAACTGGTCGACATCCATGCCGGTTTTCAGCGCCGCGCGGACATATTCGCGCCCGTCCGCCAGCGTATAGGCAAGCTCCTGCACCAGGTTCGCGCCCGCTTCCTGCATGTGATAGCCGGAAATCGAGATCGAGTTGAACTTCGGCATCTCGTTCGAGGTGTATTCGATGATGTCGGCGATGATCCGCATCGAGGGTTCGGGCGGATAGACATAGGTGTTCCGCACCATGAACTCTTTGAGGATGTCGTTCTGGATCGTGCCGGACAGGACCGAACGCGGATGCCCCTGTTCTTCTCCCGTGACGATGAAGCTGGCGAGGATCGGGATGACGGCCCCGTTCATCGTCATCGAGACCGAAACCCGGTCCAGAGGGATGCCGTCGAACAGGATCTTCATGTCCTCGACGCTGTCGATGGCAACGCCCGCCTTGCCGACATCGCCTTCGACGCGGGGATGGTCGCTGTCATAGCCGCGATGGGTCGCAAGGTCGAAGGCGACCGAGACGCCCTGCTGTCCCGCCGCCAGCGCCTTGCGATAGAAGGCGTTCGATTCCTCGGCGGTCGAGAAGCCCGCATATTGACGGATGGTCCAGGGCCGCCCCGCATACATCGTCGCGCGGGGGCCGCGGGTAAATGGCTCGATTCCCGGCAGGCTGCCAAGGTGGGGCAGGCCGGTGGTATCGGCCTCGGTGTAAAGCGGTTTGACCTCGATCCCTTCCAGCGTGTGCCAGGTCAGGCTGGCGGGATCGGCCCCCTTCAGCTCCTTCGAAGCAAGTTTTTTCCAATCATCAAGGCGGGCTTCGGGGCTTTTGCTCATCTGACATCCTTTCGCGGCGCCCGGCGGCTCTTATATGATGCAAGAGGCAAGAGGGCGATGAAACTGAAACGGCTGATCTTTCTGATTGCGGTGCCGCTGCTGGCGGCGATGGGGCCAAGGCCCCAGGGGGCCGACGATGGCCATAGCCCCTTTGTGCGCGGCGAGGTGCCTGCTGCGACCAGCGAGGCCAAGCCCATGTCGCGCAAGCTGCCCGAGGGCGAGTTGCAGATCCTGTCGGGGTCCGAGGTCGAGCCCGCGGAATTCACCTGGCAGGCCCGGCCGCTGGTCATCTTTGCCGACACGGCGGCGGACCCCGATTTCACCGCCCAGTTGGCACAGTTGCGACGCGATCCGGCCGCGTTGTTGATCCGCGACGTGGTGGTGATCACGGATACCGATCCCGCGGCAGCCAGCGCCTGGCGCAAGCAGTTGCGCCCCGAGGGGTTTTCGGTCGTGCTGATGGACAAGGACGGCCAGGTCAAGCAGCGCATGCCCGCGCCGCGTTCGGTGCGCGAAATCACCCGCGCGATTGACAAGTTCCCCCTGCGCCGGCGCGAGATCGGTCGTGCGGCGCTGCCATAGGTCGTTGCGAAACTCGCAACAAGTTCATTGCGGCAGGGGCCCGGGCACACTATCTTGAAGGCAGGGCGCAGGCTGCGCCCGAATGAAAGGGGTTCCGACATGGCCAAATCGACCTCGCCGCGCAAAGCCGACGATACCGCGTCGGCCATGGCCCCGCGCGGCAAACCCGATCCGCGTCTTGAATCGCTGATCGAGCGGCTGGCGCGCGCGCGCAGCGCCAACGAAATTACCAGCGTGATCGGCCTGAAACCCATCAAAGGCCGCTCCGGTCCGAAAATCGCGTATTGAGGCGCTCGCGCATCTGCGCCAGCTCCTGCGGCAGGGTGGTTCGTAGCCTGCTGCCCGCATCCTCGCGCTGCTGACGCAGCATCGCCTGGATCTCGGCCTCTCCGCCACGCAGGCTGGCCGTCAGGATCTCCAGAACATCAAGCCCGGCTTCGCGGGTTTCCTGAGTCAACAGGAAGTAATCCACCATCATCTCACTTGCGCGGTCGGGATGATTGCGCGCCAGGCGCCGGATGGAATCGGCCATTGCGTCCATGACTGCGACCAGGCGGTAATAGATCACCACCGGATCGATCACGGCGCCGGGCAGGACGTGGATCTCGGCCAGAACCGCCCGAAAGATCCGGTCATTGCCGCCATGTGCGATGACCAGCCGAGCATCCCCGTCCTGGATCTGCGCAAGGATACCGTCCAGGCTGTCGTCCTGGACCTGACGCTCCAGCGCGACGACATGGGCACGCACCTCGGCCACCAGGGCGCGTTGCATATCGTCCACGCGCTCGGCCCGGAGCTTGGCGTCCCGTCTGCGGTTCTGAAGGGCAACCACCCACCAGCCTGCCGACAGGAACAATCCGGCAATCAGCGCCTGCTGCGCGGGTGGGCTGAGGTAACCGTCCAGAAGCGGCATGATTCCCTAATCGCGCTGTTGAAGGATGCGGCCCGTGGCGGGCCGCAACGTGGGCAGGTCAGGACCGCCGGGGCGGGCCATCATTCGAATTCCATGATGATGTCATCGACCTTCAGGCTTTCGCCTGCGGCGGCGTTGACGGATTTGACGACACCCTTGCGCTCTGCACGCAGGATGTTCTCCATCTTCATCGCCTCGACCGTGGCCAGCGCCTGGCCTTCCTGCACCTCGTCACCGGCGGCGACGTTCACGCGCACGACCAGCCCCGGCATCGGGCAGAGCAGAAATTTCGAGGTGTCGGGCGGCAGCTTCTCGGGCATCAGGCGCGCAAGCTCGGCCGCGCGCGGGCGGCGGACATAGGTTTTCAGCTCGGCCCCCCGCACACGCAGCCTGAAGCCCGAGGGCAGCCGGTCCACCTTCATCACCAAGGGCGCACCATCCACCGCGATGCGGGCCAGGGATTGTCCCGGCAGCCAGTCGCTTTCGACGCGCAGCTTACGGCCCTCGATCTCGACGGTCGAACCCTGCTTGTCGGCGGTGATGCGAACCGGGAACTCGCGCCCGGAAACCGTCACCACCCAATGCTCCCCGACATGGCGTTCATGGTTGTCGAGCCGTCCGGAAATGCGGGTGCGCCGGATTTCCGCCACGCGATGCATGGCGGCGGCCGAGGCGGCGACCCGGATGATCTCGGCCTCGGGCAGGGCCGCGCCCAGGAACCCCTCGGGGTATTCCTCGGCGATGAAGGCGGTCGAGATGTCGCCGGAAACGAATTTCGGGTGGTCCATCACCGCCGACAGGAAGGGCAGGTTGTGGCCGATGCCCTCGACCTCGAACTCATCCAGCGCAAGGCGCATCTGCTCGATCGCCTCATGGCGGGTCGGGGACCAGGTGCACAGCTTGGCGATCATCGGATCGTAATACATGCTGATCTCGCCGCCCTCGAACACGCCGGTATCGTTCCTGACGACATGCGCGCTGTCAGCGACCTCGGCCGGGGGGCGATAACGCGTCAACCGCCCGATCGACGGCAGGAAATTGCGATAGGGATCCTCGGCGTAAAGGCGGCTTTCGATGGCCCAGCCGTTGATCTTCAGATCTTCCTGGGCAAAGGGCAGCGGCTCGCCATTCGCGACGCGGATCATCTGCTCGACCAGGTCGATGCCGGTGATCAGCTCGGTCACGGGATGTTCGACCTGAAGGCGGGTGTTCATTTCCAGGAAGTAGAAATTCTTCTGCGCATCGACGATGAATTCCACCGTCCCCGCGCTGGTATACCCCACGGCGCGCGCCAAAGCGCAGGCCTGTTCCCCCATCGCGCGCCGGGTCGCTTCGTCCAGGAAGGGCGAAGGCGCCTCCTCGATCACCTTTTGGTTGCGGCGCTGGATTGAGCATTCGCGTTCGTGCAGATAGACGCAATTCCCATGCTGGTCGGCCAGAACCTGAATTTCGATATGGCGCGGCTGGGTGACGAATTTCTCGATGAAGATGCGATCGTCGCCAAAGCTGGCTGCGGCCTCGTTCTTCGAGCTTTCGAACCCTTCGCGCGCCTCCTGATCGGTCCAGGCGATGCGCATCCCCTTGCCGCCGCCGCCGGCGCTGGCCTTGATCATCACCGGATATCCGATCTCTTTCGAGATCTTCACCGCCTCTTCGGCATCCGCGATCAGTCCCATATAGCCCGGAACGGTCGAGACGCCGGCCTCCTGGGCGATCTTCTTCGAGGTGATCTTGTCGCCCATCGACTGGATCGCGCCCGAGGGCGGACCGATGAACGCCACGCCCTCGGCCTCAAGCGCCTGGGCGAATTTCATGTTCTCGGACAGGAAGCCGTAACCCGGATGGACAGCTTCGGCACCGGTTTGCCTGATCGCCTGCATGATCTTGTCGATCACGATATAGGACTGGTTCGCGGGCGGGGGACCGATATGGACCGCCTCGTCTGCCATCTTGACGTGAAGCGCGTTGCGATCTGCATCGGAATAGACCGCCACGGTCGAAATGCCCATCTTCCTTGCGGTCTTGATGACCCGGCAGGCGATTTCGCCACGGTTGGCGATCAGGATCTTCTTGAACATGCGTTCCCCCTATGCCCGCAGGCGGAAATGAAAAAGCCGCCCCGGTACTGGACCGGGACGGCTAAATCCGATGGGCGCCGGACCGAAGCCGGGCGCGACGCTCAGATGACCAGCGTTACTGGCAGAGGCGGACGTCGTCGCAAAGCGCGCCGGCGGCAGCGCCAGCGGCAGCACCGCCAAGGACGCTATGGCCCGAGAGGTCAGCGATGACCGCGCCGGTGCCGGCACCGATAAGCGCGCGGTCGGTATCGGTCGGGTTGATGCCCTGGGTGCAGCCGGCAAGTGCCAGAAGGCCGAAAGCCAGGACGGCGGCGATTTTCTTCGACATGGTCTATACTCCGTAAAAGGGGCCGCGAGCTGACATTGCGTGCCGCGGCCAACCCGGTATTCGGGATTAGTAGCGGCGCTGGCAGACGCCGGCGTCGTCACAAAGTGCGCCCGCGCCAGCACCGATAAGTGCGCCCGTGGCGACATTCTCGTCAAGGATCTTGGCGACGGCTGCACCCGCCAGGGCGCCGCCTGCCGCACGCTGCGCGTCGGGCGAAAGGGTCGAACCGCCATACGGGCTGGGTTCGCAGGCCGCGAGACCCGCAACCAGAAGCACGGCGCCCGAAAGGCGGAGGATGACGGAATTTTGCATAGCTCTTTGCCTGTATTATTGGCCCGTTTGCGGGCCATTCGTGAATGAGGTAGTTGCAATATTGCATGGGGGTGTGTCAGCCGGAACTGACTTCCATGTGAAATGTCACAGCTACGCGGCATTCCGCTCATTCCTCGTCGTCCCAATCCTCGTCGTCGCCCCAGTCGATATCGTCCCAATCGAAGGTGGGGGCGTCCGCCGCGAAAAGGGCCGGGAAACTGGCCTGGGCGCGCTTCATGTCGATGCGCAATTCCTGCTCATAATCGACCGGATCAAGCTTTCCGATGGGCACCACCTCGCGTCCGATCAGCCAGGACAGGCGACCGGCATCAAGGTTGCCGCGCACAAAGGTTTCTTCGCCGAAACACTGGATCAGTGCGGCCATGAAGCCCTCGTCCGCCTTGCGGTCGGGCGCCCTGCGGTCGCGAAACCGCTCGCGCCGGACAAGCGGCGTTGCGCCCTTCTTGTTGGCGCGGCGAATGGTGAACTGGAAATCCGTTCCCGGAAGGCGGCCGGGAAAACCGCGATGCTTCAGCATGATCTGCCCCGTTCTTGAATAAGGTGTTCAAGCGGGCAACGGGCCGAGCGTGCGAGACGCGGGCCGCCATGCAGCCCGCGCTTGGCAAAAGGCTTAGTTGGCGCCGTATTTGCCTTGGAAGACCGGCTCGGTCGTGACCGGCGCGGGGGTGATGACTTCAGGCTCTTTCTTGGCGCAGGCTGCGGCCAGGCCGACAAGGACCAGGGCCAGGGCAAGTTTCTTCGACATGCTGTCGTGCTCCTGTTGAGCGGGACCGCAAGATCCCGACTGCTCGGTTGAGATTCGGCCACTCTGGGCGACCACTGACCGACCATATAGACCGGGTCCGGGATGGCACAGGCAGGGCCCGGACGAATGGCGCCGGGGTTGCAGGGCTGTGGCAGGGCTGCATCAGCAGGGCAAGGGCACATCACCAGGGTTCCCATTCGCAGGCATTGCGATCCGCGGGCAGGCGGAACGCCTCGAAAAGCTGAAGGACATCAGGATCATAGGTTCCGAACGAGATCTTCTTGTCGGCCAGGCTGACGATGATCTGCGTCGGCCGGGGGCCGGGGCTGGCGATCCGTGGCAGCACCCAGTTTTCACAAAGCCACACGACATCGTCATGAACCGGATCCTGCGCCAACGCGTCCGGCGCCGCCGGAAGCGCGGGTTCGTCGACCATCGCGTCGGCGTCCTCCTCAGCCTGGACATCGGCGGCAGCGGGGTCTGCGTCCGGAGTCGCTGCACCGATCTCGACCGACCTGTCGTCCAGGTATTCGCCCGCCCCATTGGCATCGGCGTCGCTGCCATCCCCGCCCTGAACCTCGGCGGTTTCGGTGTCGATCTCGATCGGGGCGCGGTCGGCGTCATCGGGTTCCGTCGCCGATCCCTCGGTCGAGGGGACGCGCGCGGCAAGGTCGGGCATTACGAAACGGAAGCGATAGGTCAGGCCTGTCCCCCCCGCGCTGTCGTGCAGCGTTTCCTGCCAATAGGCGACGGCGCCCGAAGGCAGCCTGATCGCCTCGTTCGCGTCGCCCTTGATCTCTGCCGCTGCGGGCAGGGCCAACAGGGCAAGGCTTGCGCATACCGCTGCGGGACGTGTCATCAAATCTTCTCCGGGCTGTCCAATCACAGCGGGATATTATCGTGCTTTTTCCAAGGATTGGTCAGCTTTTTTCCGCGCAGGCTGGCAAATGCCCTTGCGACGCGGCGTCTGGTCGAGCGGGGCTGGATGACTTCGTCCACGAAACCCTTTTCGGCGGCCACGAAGGGATTGGCGAAGCGGTCCTCGTAATCCTTGGTTCGGGCGGCGATCTTTTCGGGATCCCCCAATTCGCTGCGATACAGGATCTCGACCGCGCCCTTTGCCCCCATCACGGCGATTTCGGCGGTCGGCCAGGCATAGTTGAAGTCGCCGCGCAGGTGCTTTGACGCCATGACGTCATAGGCCCCGCCATAAGCCTTGCGGGTGATCACAGTGACCTTGGGCACCGTCGCCTCGCCATAGGCGAACAGAAGCTTGGCCCCGTGCTTGATGACCCCGCCATATTCCTGCCCGGTTCCCGGCAGAAAACCCGGCACGTCCACGAAGGTCAGGATCGGGATCTCGAACGCATCGCAAAAGCGCACAAAGCGCGCGGCCTTGCGCGAACTGTCGATGTCAAGGCAACCCGCCAGCACCATCGGCTGGTTCGCGACCACGCCGACGGTCTGGCCCTCGATGCGGATGAAGCCGGTGATGATGTTGCCCGCGTAATCCTTTTGGATTTCGTAGAAGTCGCCTTCGTCCGCGACCTTCAGGATCAGCTCCTTCATGTCATAGGGCTGGTTCGGGTTGTCGGGGATCAGGGTATCAAGGCTGGTCTCGATCCGGTGGGGATCGTCGAAGAAGGGCCGGGTCGGGGCCTTTTCGCGGTTGTTCAGCGGCAGGAAATCGACCAAGCGCCGAATTTCCGTCATTGCCTCGACGTCGTTTTCGAAGGCGCCATCGGCGACCGAGGATTTCTTGGTGTGGGTCGATGCGCCACCAAGCTGCTCGGCGGTCACGACCTCATTCGTTACCGTCTTCACGACATCGGGACCGGTCACGAACATATAGGACGTGTCCTTCACCATGAAGATGAAGTCGGTCATCGCCGGTGAATAGACCGCGCCGCCCGCGCATGGACCCATGATGACCGAGATCTGCGGCACCACGCCCGAGGCCAGCACGTTGCGCTGGAACACGTCGGCATAGCCGGCAAGCGAGGCGACGCCTTCCTGAATGCGGGCACCGCCCGAATCGTTCAGCCCGATCACCGGTGCGCCATTCTGCATGGCCATGTCCATGATCTTGCAGATCTTCTGGGCGTGGGTTTCGGACAGCGAGCCACCGAAAACGGTGAAATCCTGCGAGAAGACATAGACCATGCGGCCGTTGATCGTTCCCCAGCCCGTCACGACCCCGTCACCATACGGGCGGTCCGCGTCGATCCCGAAATCGACCGAACGGTGACGGACGAACATGTCGAATTCCTCGAAGGAGCCCTCGTCCAGCAGCAACTCCAGCCGTTCGCGTGCAGTCAGCTTGCCGCGGGCATGCTGGGCGTCGATGCGCCTTTGGCCGCCGCCAAGCCTTGCATCGCGGCGTTTGGCTTCAAGTTGGCCAAGGATGTCCTTCATCTGCGGTCCCCCATTTTTCGGCAAGGTAGAACCTGTGCCGCATTGCGGAAAGTAGAATTGCGAATATTTGCAAAGTCGTTTGCAAGCTCGACGTGCAAACAGCAAAATGTAAAGCCCTTGACGAAAGCCGGGCCACGGGCCATGCCGCTGCACATGGGAATGAGCATCGATCTTTCGGCCATTCAGGCCAACTGGAAATCGCTGGCCGAGCGGGCGCCCGGTGCGCGCGCGGCGGCGGTGGTCAAGGCGGACGCCTATGGGCTTGGCGCGGCGCGGGTCGCGCCGGCGCTTTACGAGGCCGGAGCGCGCGAGTTCTTCGTCGCTCTGGCGGCCGAGGGGCGCGCCCTGCGTCCCCTGCTGGGCGATGATGCCCGCATCTTCGTCCTGTCCGGGCACATGGATGGCCAGGATCTGACGGGCCTGATCCCGCTTCTGAACAGCCCCGAGCAGTTTTTCCGCGACCGTGCACTGCGGCCGCGCGGCGCGTTCGGCCTGCAGCTTGATACCGGCATGAACCGGCTGGGGCTGGAGCCGGGCGAATGGGCCGCGATCCGGTCCGAAGCGCTGGCGGCTGGCCCCAGCCTTCTGATGTCGCACCTGGCCTGCGCCGACGAACCCGAACATCCTGCCAATGCCGAACAGCTGGCCGCGTTCCGCGCGATGACCGACGGAACCGGCGTTCCGCGTTCGCTTTCGGCGACTGGTGGAATCCTTCTGGGTGCGGATTACCATTTCGACATCGTGCGGCCAGGCGTCGGCATGTACGGCGGTTTGCCCTTTGCCGAGGCGCGCCCGGTCCTGAGCCTTGATCTGCCGGTGATCCAGACCCGCGACGTCAAGGCAGGGGAATCCGTAGGCTATGGTTATAGCTGGACCGCGAAACGGCCCTCGCGCGTCGCGACCGTCGCAGCGGGTTATGCCGACGGGCTGGCGCGGGCCCTCGCGCGTCAAGGAGAGTTGCGGCTTTGGGCGGGTGAGCGCGCCTGCCCGGTTGTGGGCCGCATCTCGATGGATCTGATCACCGTTGACGTCACCGACCTGCCGGACATTCCGAAAAAGCTTGCCATCCTGAACGCGGCGCAGGGGATCGATGCCTTGGCCGACCTGTCGGGAACCATCGGATACGAGATCCTGACCTCGCTGGGGCAACGCTACGCACGGACTTATTCGTGACGCCAGTCCGGCTGATCGGAAGGGCTGCGATGACGCTGACCCGGACCACGGGCCGGGTTTCCATTTTTGCAGCGCAGGGCCTGACGCGCGTCGGCGCGCATCCGGCAGAGCTTTTGCGCCAGATCCTGCATATCGGCTGGCTGTCACTTCCCGTCGTCGGGCTGACCGCGCTGTTCACCGGCGCGGCATTGGCGCTTCAGATCCATTCGGGGGGCGAGCGGTTCCAGGCTTCGGACGTGGTGCCTGCGATCGTCGCCATCGGCATGGCGCGTGAACTTGGCCCGGTCCTGGGCGGGCTGATGGTTGCGGCGCGCGTCGCAAGCTCGATCGCGGCAGAGCTTGGAACGATGCGCGTCACCGAACAGGTCGATGCACTGGTGACGCTGTCGACGGATCCGGTCGGCTGGCTGGTCTCGCCCCGGCTTTGGGCGGCGATCCTGTCCCTGCCGGTGCTGGTCGGGGTCGGCGACGTGATCGGGATCATGGGCGGCTGGCTGATCGGGGTCAACGCGCTTGGCTTCAACTCGGTCACGTATCTTTCGAACAGCTGGGCTTATCTTGAAGGCTGGGATGTGGTCTCTGGTCTGATCAAGGGCGGCTTCTTCGGTTTCGTCGTCGCACTGTCAGGGTGCTGGTTCGGCATGAACGCCGGGAATGGGGCAGCCGGGGTGGGGCGCGCCACCACGAACGCGGTTGTCGCGGCCTCGGTCGGCATCCTGGCCGCGAATTTCGTTCTGACGGGGCTGTTCTTCTGATGATCGAGGTGCAGGGCCTGACCAAAAGCTTCGGGCCAAAGCGGGTTCTGGACGGCATCGACCTGACTTTGGCGAGGGGCGAAAGCCTTGTCGTCATCGGCGGCTCGGGGACCGGGAAATCGGTGCTGCTGCGGTCGATTCTTGGCCTTGAACGGCCGGATGCAGGCCGGATCCTGTGGAACGGCAGGCCGCTTGCCGATCAGCGCGCCACCTTCATGCAGGGCTTCGGGATGCTGTTCCAGAACGCGGCGCTGTTTGACAGCCTGCCGGTCTGGCGCAACGTCGCCTTTCGCCTGCTGCGCGAGATGCCGAAGGCAAGGGCGCGGGCGATTGCCCTGGACAAGCTGGCCCGGGTGGGCCTTGGCCCCGAGGTCGCCGATCTTTACCCGGCCGAGTTGTCGGGCGGGATGCGAAAGCGCGCCGGGCTGGCCCGTGCCATCGCCGCGGATCCGGACGTGATCTTTTTTGACGAGCCGACAACCGGGCTGGACCCGATCCGCGCCGCTGCCATCAATACCCTGATCCGCGGCATCGTGGATGAGACCGGCGCCAGCGCGATCACCATTACCCATGACATGAGTTCGGTGCGCAGCATCGGCGACCGCGTGGCGTTGCTGGATCGCGGGCGCATCCGCTGGCAGGGGCCGGTTTCGGACATGGATGCGGCCGAGGATGAATACCTGCGGGATTTCATCGCCGGTCGGGCCCTTGTGCCGGGGTCGCAAGCCGGCGCATGAATGCTTATATATGCACCAGCGCCTGCGCAGATCCGCGTCATCTCGGAACGGGGTCTTGTGCGAATCCCGCGCAGTTGCAACCATGAAGATTGTGTTCCTGACCTGACCGGAGACGAATTTGGGTCTTTCCCCGACTGCCCCCGCGACCACCACTGCCGGCGAAACCCTGCTGGAATTCCACGACAACAGGTTGCTGATCGATCTGTGCGGCCCTCATGACCGTCACCTGGCGCGGATCGAGGAGGCACTGAAGGTTCATGTCCTCCGCCGCGGCAACCTGCTTTCCGTTGTCGGCCCCGCCGATGCGCAGGCCGAGGCTGCGCAGGTGCTGCGAGCACTTTATGCCCGCCTTGAACAGGGTCGCCATGTCGAGTTGCCCGAGATCGAGGCCGCGCTGCGCATGGGCGTTGAACAGCCGCAGGAGCCGATGACGCCGGCCGAGCAGCTTGAGATGTTCCAGACCGGGCATATCGAGCTGCGCACCCGCAAGAAGACCGTCGAGCCCCGGACCGAAGCGCAAAAGGACTATGTCCGCAACCTGTTCGCGAACGAACTGGCCTTCGGCATCGGTCCGGCCGGGACGGGCAAGACCTATCTGGCGGTCGCAGTCGGGGTCACCATGCTGATCGGTGGCCATGTCGACAAGATCATCCTGTCCCGCCCCGCCGTCGAGGCGGGCGAGCGTCTTGGCTTTTTGCCGGGCGACATGAAGGAAAAAGTCGATCCCTACATGCAGCCGCTTTACGACGCGCTGAACGACTTTCTGCCCTCGAAGCAGATGCAGAAGCTGATGGAAGAAAAGCGGATCGAGATCGCACCGCTGGCCTTCATGCGCGGGCGGACGCTGTCCAACGCCTTCGTCGTGCTGGACGAGGCGCAGAACGCCACCACCATGCAGATGAAGATGTTCCTGACTCGTCTTGGCGAAGGTTCTCGGATGGTCATCACGGGCGACCGTACGCAGATCGACCTGCCGCGCGGCATCCATTCCGGTCTGGTCGATGCCGAGAAGATCCTGAAGGACATCAAGGGTATCAGCTTCAGCTATTTCACCGCCAAGGACGTCGTGCGCCATTCTCTGGTCGCGCGCATCATCGAGGCCTATGATGCAGAAGCCGAGGCGGCGCTGGCACGCGGCGAGGCATTCGACGAACGCGGACAGCGCATCCCGCGCCGGGAACCGCGCTTTGTCGCGACGACCGGGGGACAGGCGGATGTCTGATCACTTCGCGCATGACGAGCAAAGTCCGGGCATCGTTGATCTTGTGATCGAGGACGCCCGCTGGGACGATGCCGATCTGCTGGGCATGTCGCAGCGCGCAGCGCGTGCCGTCGGTTCCTGGCTGGGGCTGGAAAATTTCCAGATCGTGGTCATGGGCTGCGACGATGCGCGCATCGCCGGCCTCAATGCCGAGTTCCGCGACAAGCCGACCCCCACCAACGTGCTGAGCTGGCCCGCGATCGAATTCGACCTGCGTGCGCCGGGCGAGGTTCCCGAATTGCCCGAGGTCGACGAACTGGGCGATATCGCGATCTCGTTCGATACCTGCTGGCGCGAGGCCGAGGCGCAGGGCAAGCCCTTTGCCGACCATGCGACCCATCTGCTGGTCCATGCTATCCTGCATCTTGCGGGATATGATCATATCGACGATCAGGATGCAGAGACAATGGAGGATGCCGAGCGGTCGATCCTGTCCAGCCTTGGCATACCTGACCCCTATCTGGAACTGGAAACATGAGCAACGATCGAAGTCCCGACACCCCCGTTTCCGCGGACCCGGCCTCTTGGGCGGATGGCGTCGGCGGTGACGGGCGGGATCTTCCGCAATCGCGCGGCTTTCTTGGCCGTATCCTTGGTGCTTTCGGCGGAGGTGAAGCCGAAAGCGAGCCTTCGTCCCCGCAGGGTGCGGGGGCAAAGGGCCCCAGCAAGACTGCGCTTGGCATGGTCAACCTGCGGCGACTGCGCGTCGATGACGTTGCGGTGCCCAAGGCGGAAATCGTGGCTGTTCCGGTCACCTCGACGCTGCCGGAGCTGGTCGAGATCTTTCGCGAGCACGGGTTCTCGCGCATCCCGGTCTTCAAGGGCACGTTGGACAGCCCGCTGGGCCTGATCCACCTGAAGGATCTGGCGCTGAAATACGGCTTCGGTGCCGCGACGCCCGCCAAATTCGCGCTGCGCCCGCTTTTGCGTCCGCTGCTTTACGTCCCGCCTTCAATGCCGATCGGCGTGCTGCTGCAGCAGATGCAGCAGAAACGCATCCACATGGCGATGGTGATCGATGAATATGGCGGGGTCGATGGCGTCGTCACCATCGAGGATCTGATCGAGCAAGTTATCGGCGAGATCGAGGACGAGCATGACGAGATCGACGGCGGCCTGCTGATGCTGGAGCAACCCGGTCAATGGCTGGTGCAAGCCCGTGCCCCGCTTGAGGAGGTCGAGGCTGAAACCGGACTGCGGCTTTCCTCGGAAGAGGAGGAGATCGACACTCTGGGCGGGCTGATCTTCATGCTGACCGGTCGCGTTCCGGTCAGGGGAGAGGTCGTCCCCCATGAAAGCGGCGTCGAGTTCGAGATCATCGATGCCGATCCCCGCCGCGTGAAACGCGTCCGCCTGCGTCTGCCAAGGGCGGCCGAACCCATGCAGGCGGATCCCGAACCGCAGGCCGGTTAAAGCGCCGAGAAGGCCCTTGCATGGGTGATGGCGCTGCCCTTGGGCAGCGCCGGGCCCAGTGCCATCAGATAGGGTCCGGCATAGGGCGAGTCCAGGTCCACTGGCTGGAAGCCGAAGCGGGTATAATAGGCCGGATCGCCCATCACCACGATCGTATGCCCCGGAACCGCGGCCAACGCCGCGCGGATCAACGCGTCCCCGATCCCGCGCCTCTGCACGGCCGGGTGGACGGCCACGGGGGCAAGGGCTAGCGCCGGTCCTTCGGCCTGCAGCGGGGACAGCGCGACATGTCCAAGGATGATGCAGCCCGCCGCTTCAGCGACCAGCGACAGCGTCAGGTCGTCCTGATCGCGCAGCATTTCGACCAGTCGCGCCTCGTCCCCGCCACCGAAGGACTGGCGCAGCAGTTCCGAAATTGCCGCGGCCTCGAGCGGGTGTTCGGGGCGGATGCGGGGCAGGGTCTCTGTCCGCTCAAAGTCGCGGGTAATATCCCGGCTGCGCTGGCCCCAGTCGCTGGCCGCGGTGCGGGACTGATGCGCGGCAAAGGCCTCGGCATCGGCGAAAAGTTCGTCCAGACGCCAGACCAGCGGATCTTCGGTCTGGGCAAGATCGAAGCGCAGGTTGCCCGGCTCGGCCCGGCTCAGCTTCACATGATCGGGCAGCAGGTCCAGCGCCAGCATCATTTGCGCCATGTCCGCGCAGGTCAGCCGTCCCGACAGCGCGACCAGCGGGCGCGACAGCGTGATCTCGACCCCGCCAGTGGCCGGTGCATGATGATGATGGGGGTGGTGATGTCCGCAGGCGCAGCCGCTCATGTCAGGGGGTCCTTTCAATTGCGGGCAGGCTAGCAGGGTCGCGCGCCAAGGGCCATTGCGACAAAGGAAAGGCCGGGCACTTGGCCCGGCCTTAGTTCGTTCAGGCGATGGCGAGGTTCAGTTGCTCGACGAAGGCGCCGCGATAAAGCGCCGAGAGTTCGGTCAGCGGCGCGGCATCGGTCCCAAAGGTGACGGTCTCGCCCCCAAAGCGTCCCACGACGGCAACCGGCACACCCGCTGCCGTCGCGGCTTCGGCCAGCTTTCCGGCATTGGCTTCGGTCGCCGCGACCAGATAGCGGGCCTGATCCTCGCCGAAAAGCTGGGCAATATCCGACGAGTCGAGCGCAAGGCCCAGACCTGCGGCCTCGGCCATCTCGAACGCCGCCAGTGCAAGGCCGCCATCCGACAGGTCGGTCGCAGCCGAGAAAAGCTTGCCATTGGCGCGCAGGAACTCGCCATGCTTGCGCTCGGCGGTCAGATCGACATGGGGGGCATCGCCCGCCTCGATCCCGAAAGCTTCGGCCGCGAGGGCGGATTGGCCCAGATGTCCCACAGTGCTGCCGATCACGATGGCGACATCGCCCGCAGAGGGCAGGCCCGCGATCAGGTCGTCGAGATTGGCGATCAGACCGACGCCGCCGATGGTCGGGGTCGGCAGGATGCCCTTGCCATCCGTCTCGTTGTAAAGCGAGACGTTACCCGACACGATCGGGAAGTCGAGCGCGGCGCAGGCCTCGCCGATGCCTTTGATCGCGCCGACGAGCTGACCCATGATCTCGGGCTTTTCGGGGTTGCCGAAGTTCAGGTTGTCGGTCGTCGCCAGCGGCAGCGCGCCGCAGGCGGTCAGGTTGCGGTAAGCCTCGGCCACGGCCTGCTTGCCGCCCTCGAACGGGTTTGCCTTGACGTAGCGCGGCGTCACGTCGCTGGTGAAGGCCAGCGCCTTTTCGGTGCCATGGACGCGCACAACGCCGGCGCCCAGACCGGGGCGGCGGACGGTGTCGGCGCCGACCTGCGTGTCATATTGCTCCCAGACCCACGCCTTGTGGGCATAGCTGGGCGAGCCGATCAGGGCCCTCAGTGCCGAGATGGGCGTGATCGCGGGCAAGGCGGGCAGCGCCTCGGCTGCGGGGGTCTCGACCCACGGGCGGTCATATTCCGGCGCGCTGGAGGACAGTTTCGACAACGGCAGGTCGGCCTTGACCTCGTTATGGTGCAGGATCAGGAAGCGGTCCTCGGCGATGGTCTCGCCAACGATGGCGAAGTCGAGGTCCCATTTCACGAAGATGGCGCGAGCCTCTGCCTCTTTCTCGGGCTTTAGCACCATGAGCATCCGCTCCTGGCTTTCGGACAGCATCATCTCATAGGCGGTCATGTTGGCTTCGCGCTGGGGCACGGCCTCGAGGTTCAGCTTGATACCAAGACCGCCCTTGTCGCCCATTTCCACGGCCGAGCAGGTCAGACCCGCAGCACCCATGTCCTGGATCGAGATCACGCTGTCGGTCTGCATCAGTTCGAGGCAGGCTTCGAGCAGGCATTTCTCGGTGAAGGGGTCGCCGACCTGCACGGTCGGGCGCTTTTCCTCGATCGTGTCGTCGAACTCGGCCGAGGCCATGGTCGCGCCGCCGACGCCGTCGCGGCCGGTCTTGGCACCCAGATAGACGACTGGCATGCCGACGCCCGACGCCGCCGAGTAGAAGATCTTGTCGGCATCGGCCAGGCCCGCCGCGAAGGCGTTCACAAGGCAGTTGCCGTCATAGGATTGGTGGAAGCGCACTTCGCCGCCCACGTTCGGCACGCCAAAGGCGTTGCCATAGGCGCCGATCCCCTCGACCACGCCCTTGACCAGATGCGAGGTCTTGGGGTGTTCGGGACGGCCAAAGGACAATGCGTCCATCGCGGCGATGGGGCGCGCGCCCATCGTGAACACGTCGCGCAAGATGCCGCCGACACCGGTCGCTGCGCCCTGATGCGGCTCGATATAGGACGGGTGGTTGTGGCTTTCCATCTTGAAGACCACGGCCTGACCGTCGCCGATATCGACGACGCCCGCATTCTCGCCGGGGCCGCAGATGACTTGCGGACCGGTGGTGGGCAGGGTGCGCAGCCATTTTTTCGAGGATTTATAGGAACAATGTTCGTTCCACATGGCTGAGAAGATGCCAAGCTCGGTGAAGGTCGGCTCGCGTCCGATGATCTGAAGGATGCGCTGATATTCGTCGGGTTTCAGCCCATGCGCGGCGATGAGGTCTTCGGTGATCTGCGGTTCGTTCATTTTCGCGCCCTTTTCCCCGGATTTCGGGGCCTTTTAAGCGGCGGCGGGGCATTAGGAAAGGGGCCGCGCGCAGCATCGGTCAAGGATGATGCGGATGGCCAGCCAAAGGCCTGTTTTCTGGTCCGGGCGGTCGCTGCCGAACGGGCAAAAAAAAAGCCGGGCATAAAGCCCGGCCTAAGTCCAACAGGGAGGTTGAAGGTGATGAGAGTTTCCTCAAACCATCTCCTTCGCAGCCTCAGATATGTGCAGTAAGCGAACCATTCAAGGATGAAAGGCCGCAGATATGACATGCCGGATATGCAGTTAACGAATGGCTGTCCGACATGCCCATGACGCAGGGGAACGCTGGACCCGTCACAGATCGGTTTCCGACTGTAGGCGGCGGATCGACTGGATCTCTTCCAGCACGAAATCGCGGAAGGCCGTGACGCGGCGCGAGGTGCGCAATTCCTCTGGGAAGGCCAGGAAAACAGGAACCTCGCCGGACTCGATCTCGGGCAGGACGCGGGTCAGATTCGGGAAGTCGGCGGTCAGGTAATCTGGCAGGACGCCGATGCCGACATGGTTCAGCACGCCCTGAAGCACGCCGAAATAGTTGTTGACCATCAGCATCGAGGTCAGGTTGTGCGTCAGCAACTGCTGGACCAGCACCGCCCCCGAGCTGACCTGCGGCGTTTGCGGGCTTTGGCAGATCAGGCGATGCGGGCGCAAGTCGTCGACCGTTTCCGGCGTTCCCGCGCGTTCAAGATACTCGGTCGTAGCATAAAGCCGCATCCGGATGTTCAGAAGCCGCCGCCGGATCAGGTCCTGCTGCGCTGGCTCCTTCATGCGGATGGCAACGTCGGCCTCGCGCATGGGCAGGTCCAGAACGCGCTCTTCCAGCATCAGGTCAATCTTGAGATCGGGGTAGCGGTCGTAAAGCTTGGCCAGCCGCGGCACCAGCCACATGGTCCCGAAGCCAGTGGTCGTCGTGACCTTGAGTTCACCGAACACCTCTTCCTCGCTGTCCCGGATCCGGGCGGCGGTGGTGTCAAGCTTGCGCACCATCGATGACGTCGCCTCGAACAGCAATTCGCCCTGTTCGGTCAGGATCAGGCCGCGCGCGTGACGGTGAAACAGTGTGGTGCCCAGCGAATCCTCAAGCGCGCGGATCTGGCGGCTGACGGCGGATTGAGACAGATGCAGCACGTCGCCCGCATGGGTGAGCGAGCCCGCATCCGCGACGGCGTGGAATATTCTAAGCTTGTCCCAATCCATAATATTGCTTTCGTGTTCTATCAGCCATGCAATTTTCGCAACCCTTAGCATATAGGTGCAACCGGACAATATGGGAGGGCGCAAGATAATCCTTTATCGGTCAGCTAGGCTGACCTACAATGCCTCCATACCAGTCATCAAGCTTGGGAGGGCCAGATGAGTGTGCAGGATTTTTCCCTCGCGGACCGATTCGATCTGACGAAGCGTCACGTTCTACTGAACGGGACGCAGGCGCTGGTTCGACTGATGCTGATGCAATCGGCGAGAGACCGTGCGGCGGGGCTGGATACGGCGGGGCTGGTCACCGGCTATCGCGGTTCGCCCCTGGGCGGCGTCGACCTGCAGATGATGAAGTCGAAAAAGGAACTGACGGCCGCGCAGGTCCTGTTCCAGCCGGGTCTCAACGAGGATTTGGCCGCGACCGCGATCTGGGGCAGCCAGCAGGCCGAATTGCGGGGTGAGGGGCGCCATGATGGCGTCTTTGCGCTGTGGTACGGGAAAGGGCCGGGGGTGGATCGCACGGGCGACGTGATGCGTCACGCCAACATGGCCGGATCGTCGAAGCATGGTGGCGTCATCATGGCGATGGGTGACGATCACACCGGCGAAAGCTCGACCGTGCTGCACCAGTCGGACTGGGCCATGGTGGATGCCTATATTCCCGTCCTTTCTCCTGCAGGCGTGCAGGAAATCCTTGATTTCGGTCTTTACGGCTTTGCTCTGTCGCGCTTCGCTGGGGTGTGGACCGGTCTGAAGACCATGAAGGACACGGTTGAGGCCACCAGCGTGGTCGATGGCGATCCCTTCCGCATGAAGTTCGTGACGCCGGATTTTGTCATGCCAGAAGGCGGGCTGAACATCCGGCTGGGGGACACGCCCGTAGCGCAGGAAGCGCGGATGATCGACTACAAGCGCTTCGCTGCCGAAGCGTTTGCCCGCGCCAACCGCATCGATCGCCCGGTCTGGAACAAACCCGGTGCGCATATCGGCTTTGTCGCGGCGGGCAAGAACTGGCTGGACCTTGTCCATGCCATGTCCCTGCTGGGCATTGACGAGGCCGAGGCGGACCGGCTGGGAATTTCGACCTATAAGGTCGGGCAGACCTGGCCGATGGACATGAAATCCTTTCAGGAATGGTCCGAGGGGCTGGAGGTCATCGTCGTCGTCGAGGAAAAGCGCAAGCTGATTGAAATCCAGGTCAAGGAGGCGATCTTCGACAACCGCCACGGGCGACGCGTCCTTGGCTGGAAGCATGACCGCACGCGGGAAGAGCTGTTTCCGACCCGCTATGCGCTGGACCCGGTGATGATTGCGCAAAAGCTGGGCGGAATCCTGATCGAGGAGGGGCGCGGGACCGAGGGGATCAAGGCCGGCCTGCAACGCCTGACCGAAGTGCGTCGCAACGACAACGCCCCCGAGATCGCGACCCGGACGCCGTGGTTCTGTTCGGGCTGTCCGCACAATACCTCGACCCGTCTGCCCGAAGGCGCCCGCGCCTATGCCGGTATCGGATGCCACTATATGGTCCAGTGGATGGACAGGGACACCGTCGGCTTCACGCATATGGGGGGGGAGGGCGCGAACTGGATAGGCGAGGGGCCGTTCAGCAAAAGACCCCATGTCTTTCAAAACCTTGGGGATGGAACCTATAACCACTCAGGATCTCTGGCGATCCGTGCGGCCAAGGCAGCGGGCGCGAACATCACCTACAAGATCCTTTTCAACGATGCTGTGGCCATGACCGGCGGCCAGCCAAACGAAGGTGGGCTGACGGCGCAGCAGATCGTGCGCGAGTTGCAGGCGATGGGCGTATCGCCGGTGATCGCGGTCTATGATGAAAAGGAAGAGATCGACCGCGCACAGTTCCCCTCGGGCCTGCGGTTCGAGGAGCGGGCCTCGATGCTGGCGGTGCAGAAGGAGCTGGAGCAGGTCAAGGGCGTCAGCGCCATCGTCTACATCCAGACCTGTGCTGCCGAGAAGCGCCGCCGTCGCAAGCGCGGCAAGTTCCCCGATCCCGACCGCCGCATCTGGATCAACCCCGACATCTGCGAAGGATGCGGCGATTGCGGGGTGCAGTCCAACTGCGTCTCGATCGTGCCCAAGGATACCGATCTGGGACGTAAGCGCGCCATCGACCAGTCGAGCTGCAACAAGGATTATTCCTGCGTCAAAGGCTTCTGCCCCAGCTTCGTCTCGGTCCGGGGCGCCAAGCTGAAAAAGCCCGAGGCCGCCGCTTTGGACCTGCCGAACCTGCCAGCCCCCGCTTTGCCCGCGATCAGCGGCACGCATAACGTCGTCATCACCGGGGTCGGGGGAACGGGTGTCGTGACCATCGGCGCGGTTCTGGCACAGGCCGCCCATATCGACGGCAAGGGCGCGGGCATGATGGAGATGGCGGGGCTGGCGCAAAAGGGCGGCGCTGTCCATATCCACCTGCGCCTTGCCAACCGCCCCGAGGATATCAGCGCAATCCGCGTCGCCGTGGGCGAAGCTGATTGCATCATCGGTGGCGACCTTGTGGTGACGGCGGGGGCCAAGACCATCGGCCTGATGACCAAGGGCCGGACTGGTGCGGTCGTGAACGATCACGAGATCATTACCGGTGAATTCACCCGCAAGCGCGACTTCCAGATCCCCGCGGATCGGCTGCGCCTTTCGCTGCAGGCGCGGCTTGGGGACCGGGTCTCGTTCCTTGATGCTTCGACGTTGGCGTTGCGGCTGCTGGGGGATTCCATCTATTCCAACATGCTGGTCCTGGGCGCCGCATGGCAGCAGGGACTGGTCCCCCTGACCGAGAGCGCGATCCTGAAAGCGATCGAGATGAATGGCGCAAAGGTTGCCGAAAACCAGCGCGCCTTCCAGGTCGGTCGCTGGGCCATGGTGGAGCGTGACGCTGCCGAAGCCCTTCTGCGCGCTCCGACGGAGCAGGCAGAGGTGGTGGACCCCGTCGAATATCGCGCGGCGCGGCTGGTGGATTATCAGGACGAGGCCTTGGCCCGCCGCTTCCGTGAACTGGTGAACCTGGCACCGCCCGAGCTGCGCGACAGCGTGGCGCAGGGATATTACAAGCTGCTGGCCTATAAGGACGAATACGAGGTCGCGCGCCTTCACTTGACGACCGCGGACCAGCTTGCCGAAGAGTTCGAGGGCGATGCGCGGCTTGGTTTTCACCTTGCGCCTCCGTTCCTGCCGGGGCGCGACCCGGACGGGCGTCCGTTGAAGCGTGAATTCGGTCCCTGGATCGTGCCGTTGTTCCGGTTGCTCGCACGCATGAAGGGGCTGCGCGGCACCGCGCTTGACCCCTTTGGCCGCAGTGCCGAGCGTCGGGCCGAGCGCGCGGCGATTGCCGAGTTCGAACGCGACATGCGCGAAGTCCTGTCCGCCGTCGGTCCGGCCACCATGGGACTGGCGCGCGAGTTGGCCGAATTACCATTGAGCGTGCGAGGCTATGGACCGGTCAAGGATGCTGCCGCAGCCGGCGCCGCCGAGCGGCGTCTGGCGCTGCTGGACGCCTTCCGCAAAGGTGGTTCGCCGCTGGCACAGGCCGCCGAATGACATATATCGTGGCGTTCGCGCGCGCTCCAGCCTAAAAGGGCCCGTCGCAAGCAGGAGGCTGATCATGGCGGTGGGCGTATTCGATTCGGGTCTTGGTGGTCTGACGGTGCTGGACGCCATTGCCGCCCGGTTGCCCGATCTGCCGCTGGTCTATCTTGGCGACAACAAGCACACCCCCTATGGCGTGCGCGATGCCGACGACATCTTCAACCTGACCTGCGCCGGCGTCGAACGGCTTTGGGCCGAAGGTTGCGACCTGGTGATCCTGGCCTGCAACACGGCCTCGGCTGCCGCATTGAAGCGCATGCAGGAAACCTGGCTGCCCGCGAACAAGCGCGTCCTAGGCGTTTTCGTCCCGATGATCGAGGCGCTGACCGAGCGCCGCTGGGGCGACAACTCCCCCCCGCGCGAGGTCGAGGTGAAGCACGTCGCCCTGTTCGCGACGCCGGCGACCGTCGCCAGCCGCGCCTTCCAGCGCGAGCTTGCCTTCCGCGCCATCGGCGTCGATGTCGAGGCGCAGCCTTGTGGCGGTGTCGTCGATGCGATCGAAATGGGCGACGAGATCCTGGCCGAGGCGCTTGTGACCAGCCATGTCGAGGCGCTGCTGCGCCGGATGCCCGTCCCAGAGGCCGCGATCCTTGGCTGCACGCATTATCCGCTGGTGCAGGCCGCCTTCCAGAAGGCGCTGGGGCAGCGGGTCAAGGTCTATTCCCAGGCGAACCTGGTCGCCGAAAGCCTTGACGATTACCTCAAACGTCGGCCCGAATTCCGGGGGACTGGCACCGTCTCACGCTTCCTGACCACCGGCGATCCGGAACGGGTCTCGGGCAAGGCCACGCAGTTCATGCGTCAGGCCATCCACTTTGAAGCTGCCTGAATAAATGGTTTTTGAACGATGAAATCGCTTAAGAAAAAGCGCCGTATCCAGATCCTTGTCGCCGCGGCGGTTGCGCTGGTGCTGGCGGTCGGGCTGATCGGCTATGGCTTCCGCGATGGCATCAACCTTTATCGCGCGCCAAGCCAGATGACCGAAAACCCGCCGCGGCCGGGTGAGGTTTTCCGCCTCGGAGGGCTTGTCGAGGAAGGTACCCTTGTCCGTGGTGCGGGCGAAACCGTCACTTTCCGAGTGACAGATGGCGGGGCCTCGGTCGCCGTCAGTTTCACCGGCGTTCCGCCCGACCTGTTCGGAGAGGGTCAGGGAATGATCGGGACCGGCCAGATGGAGGGTGACACCTTTGTCGCCTCCGAGATCCTGGCGAAGCATGACGAAACCTATATGCCGCGCGAAGTCATCGACTCGCTGAAAGCGCAGGGCGTCTACGAGGATCCAAACAGCTAGGCGCAACGCGCGTCGGGTTAACGAGACGTTAACCGCCCGGCGCCAGCCTTTCCGCAGCTTGTGGAAAGGGGCGCCAGATGAAGACAATCGACCAGATCGCAGCCGAAATCGTCGCGCGCGAAGGCGGCTATGTGAACGATCCCGACGATCCCGGAGGGGCCACGAAATACGGGGTGACGCTGGCCACATTGCAGCGATTGGGGATGGACCGGACGGGGGACGGAAAGGTCGACAGTGCCGATGTGAAGGCGCTGACCAGATCGGATGCCCAGCGGATTTTTGTTGAGCATTATTTCCGCACGCCGCGCCTGGGTGATCTGCCGCAATCGGTGCAGGCGCCGGTTTTCGACATGTATGTGAATGCCGGATCGAATGCCGTGCGCATCCTGCAACGGTTGCTGAGCCGGATGGGGTTTGCGGCCACGGATGACGGCATCGTCGGGCCGCGCACCAGCGATGCCGCCCGTCGTGCCGATGTTGCTGCCGCCGGCTATCTGCCCGATGCCTACGGGATCGCCCGCCGCAATTACTATTACGCGCTGGCGGATGCGCGACCGGCCAGCCGCAAATATGCCCGCACCGCGTCCGGCGGCAAGGGTGGCTGGATCCTGCGCGCCGAAGAGTTCGTCTCGGCCAGGTATCACCTGACGCTGGCGGAACATCAGAAAAGGACCGCGGCATGGGCATGATCGAGCGGGTGCTGGGAAGCAACGGCACCGCCGCAGTGGTGGCGAATGCCGCAAGTGGCGTGGCAGAGATCCTGTGCGAAGGCGCGGCGCGGCAGACGGGGGCAGATGACGAGGTGGTGTCATGCAGCCTGTGCGCCGTAGATTTTACTCCACCCAAGCCCCGGACATGGTTCGACGGGTTCGTTGACGGACTGAACCGGCTGCCGCGCCCGGTCCTGACCATGGGAACGCTGGCGCTTTTCGTCTATGCGATGGTTGAGCCGGTGGGGTTCGGATTGCGGATGACGAACCTCAACCTTGTCCCGGAACCGCTGTGGTGGCTGCTTGGCGCAATCATCAGTTTCTATTTCGGCGCAAGAGAGGCGCATTACTTTCGCGCCCGGCCACGGCCGGGCAGCAAGACCCCCGCGGGGCCCGACACCGGGCAGGGATCGCCGCCCTCACTGACAACCGCAAATTCTGGGGATTTCGCGGATAATGCTGCGCTGAGGGATTGGGCGCAGTCCTACGGCCGAAACTAGCCAGGCTGTGATCGCCCGGGTGGCTGCAAGGGCTGGCCTGCCCGGGCTGAGATCGTTATCCTCCGCCAACCTGTCCGGAGGAACCAATGAACGCGGAAATCGGCCATTTTGCCCTGATCCTTGCCTTTGCCGTAGCCGTGTTCCAGATGACGGTTCCGTTCATCGGTGCGGCTCGTGGTTGGACCGGCTGGATCGAAAGCGCCCGTCCGGCCGCACTGGCCCAGTTCGGGCTGATCGCGATTTCCTTTGTCGCGCTGACACTTGCTTTCGTTAACTCGGATTTTTCGGTGCGTCTCGTCTATGAGAATTCGCATACCGCGAAGCCGATGATCTACAAGATCTCGGGCGTCTGGGGCAATCACGAAGGGTCGATGCTGCTATGGGTGATGATCCTTGCGCTGTTCGGCGCGGCGGCGGCTGTGTTCGACGTCCATCTGCCCCCCCGGCTGCGGGCGCGGGTGCTGTCTGTCCAGGGCGCGATCGGCGCGGCGTTCCTGGCGTTCATCCTGTTCACCTCGAACCCGTTCCTGCGGCTTGAGAATGCTCCGTTCGACGGGCGTGACCTGAACCCGCTGTTGCAGGACCCCGGTCTCGCCTTCCATCCGCCGTTCCTGTACCTCGGCTATGTCGGGCTTTCGATGGCTTTCAGCTTTGCCGTCGCCGCCCTGATCGAGGGCAGGGTGGATGCCGCCTGGGCGCGCTGGGTGCGGCCCTGGACCCTGGCCGCCTGGATCTTTCTGACCATCGGCATCGCGCTTGGGTCGTGGTGGGCCTATTACGAACTGGGTTGGGGCGGCTTCTGGTTCTGGGATCCGGTTGAGAATGCCAGCTTCATGCCCTGGCTTCTGGCGGGCGCGCTGCTGCATTCGGCCATCGTCGTCGAAAAGCGCGAGGTGCTGAAAAGCTGGACTATCCTGCTGGCGATCATGGCCTTCGGTTTTTCGCTGATCGGCACATTCATCGTGCGCTCTGGCGTCATCACTTCGGTCCACAGCTTTGCCAATGACCCGAAACGAGGCGTCTTCATCCTGGCGATTTTGGCGGTATTTGTTGGTGGAGCGCTGGTGCTGTATTCGTTCCGCGCAGGAGCGATGCAGTCGAAAAGCGCCTTCTCTCCCGTATCGCGGGAGGGCGCGCTTGTGCTCAACAACATCCTGCTGGCGGTCGCGGCCTTCGTAGTCTTCATCGGGACGATCTGGCCGCTGGTGGCCGAAATGCTGTGGGATCGCAAGCTGTCGGTTGGTCCGCCCTTCTTCGAAAAGGCCTTTACGCCCTTCATGATCGTGCTGGCCTTGGTTCTGCCTTTGGGAGCCATTCTGCCGTGGAAGCGAGGGCGACTGGAAAAGGTGCTGCCGTCGCTGCGCGCCCCGCTGGTCTTGGCGCTGGCAGTGGCTGGGTTGGTTTATGCGCTGTCCACGGGGAATTCCGCGCTGGCGGTGATCGGTGCGGCGTTGGGGTCGTGGCTTATCGTGGGCGCGGCAATGGATCTGTGGTTGCGCACGGGCAAGTCAGGCCTGCAGCGCCTGTGGCGTCTGCCGCGCGCGGACTGGGGCAAGGCGATCTCTCATGCTGGGCTTGGGGTCACATTCATCGGCGTCAGCCTGCTGATGGCCTGGCAGGTCGAGGATATCCGCGTGGCTCAGGTCGGTGAGACCTTCAATGTCGGTGGCTATGACATCACCCTTGAATCGGTCGAGGACCGGCCTGGCCCCAACTATGACGCGACCATCGCCAGAATGAGCGTGACCCGCAACGGGCAGTCCGTCGCCGTGCTTTACCCCGAAAAGCGGCTGTACCCAGTCCAGGGTATGCCCACGACCGAGGCCGCGATCCAGAACGGGTTGTTCCGCGACCTGTATCTGGTCATCGGGGATCCGCAAAAGGGTGGGGGCTGGGCGGTGCGCAGCTATGTCAAACCCTTCGCAAGCTGGATCTGGCTGGGCGCCTTCTTCATGGCGCTTGGCGGGCTTGTCAGCCTGTCCGACCGCCGCTATCGCGTGGCCGCCGGCGCACGCAGCGGGCTTGCGCCGCTTGCCGGCCCCGCGGAGTAGGGGGGATGCGCTTTCTGCTGCTTTGCCTGTCGCTGCTGGTCGCGACGCCCGCCCTTGCGGTTCAGCCGGACGAAATGCTGTCCGACCCTGCGCTTGAGGCGCGGGCAAGGGAGATCTCGCAGGTCCTGCGCTGTCCGGTCTGCCAGGGCGAGACGATAGACGAATCCAACGCGCCGATCAGCCGGGATCTGAGGCTTTACCTGCGCGAGCGGCTGGTCGCGGGCGACAGCGACACCGAAGCGCTGGATGCGGTCGTCGATCGCTTCGGCGAATATGTCCTGTTCGAGCCGCGGGCGCGCGGGATCAACTGGGTGCTGTATCTTGCTGGACCCGTCATGGCGCTGCTGGCCCTGCTGGTCGCGTGGCGCTTCATCGGCTCGCGCAGGCGTGGCGAACCCGATGAGGAGGCGCTGGACCCCGAGGAAAGCGCACGGCTGGACAGACTGATGCGCGACTGACGCGAGGTCGCGCTTTTCCGGGCCCTCCACTGCGGTCAGGATGCCGCCAAGCCAGCGGAGGACGCATGACCTATCAGACCATTGCCGTTTTGCATCAGGATGATATCACCCGGGTCGCGTTGAACCGGCCCGAGGTCATGAACGCGCTGAACAGCCGGATGCGCTTTGAGATCGCGGCCGCGCTGACCGCTTTGCCCCCTGGCACGCGCTGCGTCGTGCTGACCGGGACCGGACGCGCTTTCTGTTCGGGGCAGGATCTGACCGATGCATCCGCAGGCATGGATGTCGAGCGTATCCTGCGCGAAGAATACGAACCCATGCTGAAGGCGATCACCTCGGCTCCGGTGCCGGTGATTGCTGCGGTGAACGGGGTGGCTGCCGGGGCGGGGGCGAACCTTGCGCTGGCCACGGACATCGTGATCGCGACGGAAAGCGCCAGTTTCGTGCAGGCCTTCAGCCGCATCGGCCTAATCCCAGACGCGGGCGGGACATTCATCGTTCCGCGCGCGGTGGGAACGGCGCGAGCCAAGGGCATGATGTTCTTTGCCGAGCCGGTCAGTGCGCGTCAGGCTGCGGATTGGGGCCTGATCTGGGAAGCCGTCGCGGATGCCGAGTTCGAATCCCGCGTCGCCGAAAGGGCGGCAATGCTGGCGCAGGGTCCGACGCAATCCTATCTTGCAATCCGCGAGGCCGTCCTTGAATCCGCGTCGAACGGGATCGAGGCACAGCTTGCGGTCGAAGCCCGGCTACAGGCGCGCATGGCCGCGACGGCGGACTTCGCCGAGGGCGTCGGGGCGTTCCTGCAAAAGCGCCGGCCGAAATTTTCGGGGCGCTGAATCCTAGCGGATTCGCAGGAAACGCGGCTTGCGCGCGCGATTGTCGAAGAAGGGCACGGCCTCGGGCGGGGCCAGCTGGGCCGGAGTGCGGGCAATCGCCGCGACTTCGGCCATCACCACCTCGGTGATGAAGGGCAGGTCCAGTGCGCGCGCCTCATCAAGGGGGACCCAGTGCAGGTGCGAAAGCTCATCACAGGCGGCGCTGAAATCGTTGCGGTCGCCGTGCAGACGGGTTGCGTCCAGCAGAAAGAACCGCGCGTCGAAACGCCGGGTCCGGCCCGGCGGCGTGATGGCGCGGAACAGAAAGATCAGCGCAGCGGGATCCGGGCTTAGTCCGGCGCGCGCGTAATGGTCCCAGCCTTCGGGTGCGGGACCAGCAGCGCCAGTCAGCATTCCCGTTTCCTCGGCCAGTTCGCGAAGGGCGGCGGCCAGCAGGCTTTCGGGGGTGGGAGCCGGATCCCGGGCCGGTTCGGCCGCAAGACGGTGGTGTTGCGAAGGATCTGACGGTGCCGAAAAGCGCACATCTGCATCCGCTGCATCGACAGCGCCGCCCGGGAATACATATTTCGAGGGCATGAAGGCCGCACCGGATCCCCGCTGCCCCATCAAGACCGTCGGGCCGTTCGGGCTACTGCGGTCAAGGACGATCACCGTCGCGGCGTCCCGGATCGGTGTGTCGGCGGGGGCGTCCGTCACGCGGCGGGAACCTTTTCGCGATGGACCGGTTCGGCCCGCGACGGGGGGGCGTCGCCAAAGCCATGCATCCGGCGCGCCCATTGGAAGCCGACAAAGCCCCCCTTGATCACCGGCAGCAAAGCCAGAGACAGGATGATCGCCCCCAGTCCGAAGCCGATCAGCATCGCCATCGCCGAGGGGCGGAAGGCGATATAGATCGCCAGCAACAGCGGCGCGCCCAGATGCGAGACCAGCAGGATCGTCAGGTAAGCCGGCCCGTCATCGGCACGCTGATGGGACAGATCTTCGCCACATTGATCGCAATGGTCGCGGACGGTCAGATAACCGTGAAACAGGGGGCCCTGGCCGCAGGCCGGGCAACGCCGCATCGCCCCGCGCAGCAGGGCAGGCTTCAGCGGCCTGTCGGTGGTGGGATATGCAGTGTGTCCGGACATTCGCACATTCCTTTTCCGTTCCCGCCCTATTTAGGGTGCCATGGCCCGAAATGAAAGCGGTCCGAATGTCGCAGGGCCTCAGGCGGCAAGGGCAGCGGGCGCGACCACGATCCGGTTCCGGCCCGACGATTTCGCGCTGAGAAGCGCGCGATCCGCCCGCGCCAGCAGCAGCGCGCTGTCAAGGTCGTTTGCTGACGCAGGGCCGCGATCGAATGCCGCGATCCCGGCCGAGATCGTGATCGACAATGCGCCCGTGCCGGATTCCGGGGGGAGGGGAATGGCAGGCGCCGCAATGGCACGACGCACATCCTCGGCCAGCAAATGAGCGGTCTGGGCGTCGCAATCGGGCAGGGCGACCAAAAACTCCTCTCCCCCCATCCGGGCGATCAGGGCATCGGGGGGCAGGCTGGCGGTCATACGATGGGCGACGGCCTGCAGGACGGCATCGCCTGCCGCGTGGCCGTGCAGGTCGTTCACCAGTTTGAACCTGTCAAGATCCAGCAACATGACGGCAAGCCCGCCTCCGTGGCGAAGCGAGTTGGCGAAAAGCTCGGCCAGGCGGGGCAATGCGTGGCGACGGTTGTGAAGCCCGGTCAGCGGATCCGTCATCGCCCACCGCATGTTGCGTCGCGTTTCCTCGCGCTTGCGGTCACATGCCAGCTTGCGGCCCAGTTGCCCTTCGATCCGGATCGCTGCCTCGATCGCTGCGGTGGGCTGTGTCAGGTCCGAGGTCAGGACATCGCCCGCCCCCAGGTCCAGCGCCATCGCGGTCAGGTCAGCCCGATCGGGACGAAGCGCGACGACGAAGCCCGCATCCCGCGACATCGGCCGAGAGCGTAGCTCGGACAACAAGTGCAGCCCGTCGCCCGGCTGCTGGATGTCCCCCGCGATCAGGTAAAGGTCGGGCACGTGGCCCCGCGCTGCTTGCGACAGGGCACGGTCCGGGTCGCTGATCGAGATCGAAAAATCCAGCCTGTCCCGCAGCGAGAATTGCCAGCCAAGGGCGATGGCCGGCTGCCCGGCCACGAAGACTGCCCTGGGCCGCGTATCATGACGGAACTCGGCCACCGGTTCGGCCATTCCAAAATCGGGATGCGTGCCGATGCCGCCGCGGTCCGACTGGCCGTCACCCCGCATCAGGCCGCGGATACGGGCGAAAAGCGTCAGGTCGTCGTCCATGCCGTCGATCAGTGCCGAGGCCCCAGCCTGCAGCGCGGCGATGCGCTGCGGACCCTGAACCTGGACCAGGACCGGAATCTCGGCTCCGTCCAACTGGGTGCGGAACTGGGCGCAAAGCTGGGCGCCGGTCATGTCGGGCAGGCTGGTGCCGATCAGCACCAGTTGCGGTTGGACCAATGCGGCCATGCGAAGCGCCTCGACCCCCGAACCGGCGGCGGTGACGTCGTAGCAGGCGGAACTGAGCCGCGCCTTCATCTTGATCCGCGTCTTCGGCGCGCCGTCTGCGACCAGAATGCGTCCAGCTACGTTCATCTGTCTGCTTTACACCTCTTGCCCTTGCGCGCATCTTGCCGCCGCAAAGATTAAGAAATGGTTTCCGGTCCTCCGGGAAAGCTGAGAAAGACGACACGCGCATGACACCATCCGAGGCCCGCGACATCGCCGATGCCGGGTTCAGCCATATCGCCGGGGATGCAGAGCTTGTCTCGGCCCTGCTGGCGCAGTCGGGAACGGATGTGGCCGGGCTGCGCCGCATGGCCGGGCGTCCGGAATTCGCGCAATTCGTACTGGATTTTCTGCTGGAGCAGGATCAGCGCGTGCTGGATTTTGCGGCGGATGCCGGGATCCAGCCGCAGCGGGTGCTGATGGCCCGTGCGGTTCTGGGCGGGGGCGATCCCTGGTAGGGACCGCCCGCACGCGTCAGGCGACTTCGGCGAAAACCGTGTCGAGCGCCTTTTCCAGTTTTTCGAACATTTCGTCCATCTGGCCCTCGGTCAGGATGAAGGGCGGGCAAAGCACCACCGACTGACCCAAGGGACGGCAGATCAGGCCAAGATCGGTGCAGGTATTCGCAATCCGTTCGCTGACCGAAAGCGAGCTGTCGAAGGGGGTCTTGGTCGGCTTGTCCTTGACCGCCTCAAGCGCCCACATGAAGCCGATGCCGCGATACTCGCCGATGTTCGGTTTCTGCGCCAGGCGCTGCAACCCTGCCTCGAACCGGGGGGCAAGGCGGCGCACATTGTCGGCCAGCCCCTCGTTCATGACCACGTCGATCGCTTTCAGCGCGATGGCGCAGCCGACGGGATGCCCCGAGGCGGTGAAGCCGTGAGGAAACTCCTCGATCGCCTCGATGGCGTTCTGCACGCGCTCGGACAGGGGGCCGGACAGGATCACCGCACCCATCGGGAAAAAGCCCGCGGTCAGGTTCTTCGACGAGATGATCGCGTCGGGGACATAGTCATAGGTCTCGCAACCCCAGGTGTTCCCGGTCCGACCGAAACCGCAGATCACCTCGTCCGAGATCATCGGGATGTCGTGCTTTTTCAGGATCGGCATGATTGCCTGGAAATACCCCTTTGCCGGAGGGATGACGCCCCCGGCGCCCATCACCGGCTCGGCGAAGAAGCCGGCGATGGTGTCGGCGCCCTCGCGCTGGATCGTTTCGTCCAGTTCCTTCGCAAGCCGCTGGACGAACTGTTCCTCGGTCTCGCCCGCCTCGCCAAATCGCCAGTAATGCGGGCAGGTCAGGTGGATGAAGCCCGGCAGCGGCAGGCCGAAGACCGAGTTGTAGGGCTTGCCGGTCATGCTGGCGGAAACCGCCGTCACCCCGTGATAGCCGTTCCAGCGCGTCAGGATCTTGCGGCGCTGGGGCTTGCCTTCGGCGGCATGCAGGAACCACAGGATCTTGACCATGGTGTCATTCGCTTCGGACCCGGAGTTGGTATAGAAGACCCGCCCGGTGTCAAAGGGCGATACCTCGATCAGCTTTTCGGACAGCATCACGGTCTGGTCGGACATGCGGCCGAAGAAGGAATGATAGCCGGGAAAGCGGTCATATTGGGCCTTCGCGGCCTCGATAAGGCCCCTGTGATCAAAGCCCGCGACCATGTTCCAAAGCCCGGAATTCGCGTCAAGGTAACGCCGCCCGTTGGTGTCGATGATATAGGGGCCCTCGCCATGCGTCACGACCACCGTGCCGCGCTGGTGGACCGAGGGCATGTCGGTAAAGCCGTAAAGCGAATACTCCTTGGCGCGGGCTTCCCAGCTTTGCGGTTGGTTCATGGCGTCAGCCTCCGTCCTCATGGTTGGGGTCAGGCTATCCGGGCATTCAAGCGCATTCAATGGGCAGGCAAGTGGACGCCACGCAGGGTCACGCACGGATGTTGCGACGTTTTTCCGGCTTGCCCGGGCATGGCGGGGCAGGCACACTTTCGGCGATTGCAACGCGGGCTGTGGTGCCATGCGCAAGCTGTTCATGCTTCTTTTGATGCTTCTGCCGGTGGTCGCGCGGGCAGAGCCGCCTGTGATCCTTCCGATCAAGTTGCTCGACACCTCGTACGAGGCCAAGGATCAGGTGCAGGACCACCAGAGGCGACTGGACCTGATGGCCTCGGTTCTGGCCGAGGAATTGCCGGGCACCGTCCTTGGCAGGGAGGAGGTTCAGGCCGCCTGCGTGCGCGAGACGACGGATTGCCTGATCGATCTTCTGAAGTCGCGGGGGGCGGAGCGCGGTGTTTTCATCGTGGTGCAGAAATCCAGCACGTTGATCCTGCAGATCTTTGCGAACGTGGTCGATGTCGGGCAGGGGCGCCTTATCACGCACCGGGAACTGAATTTCCGCGGCGACAATGATGAGGCGTGGCGGCGGGCGGGTCGTTTTCTGGCGCGTCAGCTGCGCGAGGCGGGTTGAGGTGCGATCAGGCCGATTTCGCGCAAGGCGGCCTCGATCCCGGTGGAATCCGCGCCACGCACCTGCGCGACCAGCTTGTCGAATTCGCGACGCAGCATGTCCTTTTCCTCGCCCCGACAATCGTTCCACGGGCGACCCTGCAAGCCCATGTGCAGGACGTAATATCCGATGAAATGCGGGCGCTCGCCCCCGGCCAGCAGTGCGCGATAGGCTTCATGCGCGCCCATCCCGCGCAGCGTGGCGGCGTCTGGAACGCCTGCTGCGATCAGGGCGCGGGCGGTGGCGGGGCCGATATTCGGGATGTCGGTCAGGTCGGACATTCTTCCCCAGACTTTCCAAGGCGCGTGCTTTCCTGTATCAGCGCGCGAACTCCAAGGACAGCACGGCATGACCGACCAAGCCAGCACAACCGGCCAGATTGAGAAATCGGCGGCCAAGAAGCTCTTCATCAAGACCTATGGCTGCCAGATGAACGTCTATGACAGTCAGCGCATGGCTGAGGCCATGGGCGCCGAAGGCTATGTCCTGACCGAGGACCAGTCTGAAGCCGACATGGTGCTGCTGAACACCTGCCATATCCGCGAGAAGGCGGCCGAGAAGCTGTATTCCGATCTGGGTCGCCTGAAGCCGCTGAAGGCCGAGCGTCCCGACCTGAAGATCGGCGTCGCCGGCTGTGTCGCGCAGGCCGAGGGCGAAGAGATCCAGCGTCGGATGCCGATCGTCGATCTGGTGGTCGGTCCGCAGGCCTATCACCGCCTGCCCGCCATGGCCCGCGCGGGCAGGGGCGTCGATACCGAGTTCCCGGCCGAGGACAAGTTCGAGCATCTGCCGAAGCCCGCCGCCACCCGCCGCGCCCCCGCCGCCTTCCTGACCGTGCAGGAGGGCTGCGACAAGTTCTGTGCCTTCTGTGTCGTGCCCTATACCCGCGGGGCAGAGGTCAGCCGCCCCGTGGACCGCATCCTGCGCGAGGCGCGTGACCTGGTATCGCGCGGCGTGCGTGAAATCACCCTGCTTGGCCAGAACGTCAACGGCTGGCACGGCGCTGGCCCCGAAGGCGGGGAATGGGGCTTTGGCCGCCTGATCCGCGCCGTCGCCGAAATCGATGGACTGGACCGCATCCGCTATACCACCAGCCATCCGAACGACATGGCCGACGACCTGATCGAGGCGCATGGGGCCGAGGCGAAGCTGATGCCCTATCTGCACCTGCCGGTGCAATCCGGCTCGAACCGCATCCTGAAGGCGATGAACCGCAAGCATACGGTCGATCAGTATCTTCGTCTGATCGACCGCATCCGCGACGCGCGCCCCGACATCATGCTGACCAGCGATTTCATCGTGGGCTTCCCCGGCGAAACCGACCAGGACCATGCCGACACGCTGGACCTGGTCCGCCGCGTGAATTTCGGCACGGCCTTCAGCTTCAAGTATTCGCCACGTCCGGGTACGCCCGCCTATGACCGCCCCGAGGTCGACAGCGCCATCGCCGACGCCCGCCTGCAGGAGCTTCAGTCCCTGCTGTCCAGTCAGCAGAAGGCTGCGCAGGAAGGCATGGTCGGACGCGAGCTTAGCGTGCTGTTCGAAAAACCGGGACGGCTTGCGGGCCAGATGGTCGGCAAGTCGGATTATCTGCACGCGGTCTTCGTCGAGGCGCCGGGCGCCAGCGTCGGCGATCTTGTGCGCGTGCGCATCACCCACAGCGCAGCGAATTCTCTGGGCGGAGAACTGATCGCCTGAAGCTGGGCTTTCGGGGCGTGAATGCCTGCATTCATGTTGACTTTCACCCTCGAATCCGCCATATACCCGCGACCGGCCGGGTGTCTGCCCGTTGCCGGTGCGTTATTTTAATCTCACCCGATATGCGGGTGCGCTGTCCGAAGGCGGGTCCGGGACCCGACGAACACCTGCCACGCAGGGGCCGAAGGACGCGATGGAAGCAAGGAAAGACGGAATGTTCGCAGTTCTCAAGACGGGCGGCAAGCAATACCGGGTTCAGGCCGGTGATGTGCTGCGCGTTGAAAAACTGAACGCCGAAGCTGGCGACAAGATCCAGTTCAACGAAGTGCTGATGATCGGCTCGACCGTCGGTGCGCCGCGGGTTGCCGGTGCCGCCGTTCAGGCGGAAGTCATCGACAACATCAAGGCTGACAAGGTCATCACCTATGTCAAGCGCCGCCGGAAGCACTCGTCGCAGCGCACCCGTGGCCACCGTCAGCAACTGACCCTGGTTCGCGTCACCGAGCTGCTGGAAAAAGGCGCGGACAAGTCCGACGTCAAAGCTGCTGTCGGTGCGCGTCTTGCACGCCGCCACGACGCCGAAACCGCCAACTGAGGAGACTGACCCATGGCACATAAAAAAGCAGGCGGTTCGTCCCGCAACGGTCGCGATTCGGCTGGTCGCCGTCTTGGCGTGAAACTGTTCGGTGGTCAGGCCGCCGTCGCAGGCAACATCATCGTGCGTCAGCGCGGCACCACCTGGTGGGCCGGTGCGAACGTCGGCATGGGCCGCGACCACACCCTGTTCGCGCTGACCGACGGCAAGGTGACCTTCCGCAAGGGTCTCAAGGGCCGCACCTACATTTCCGTGCTGCCGGCCAATCTCGAGGCTGCCGAATAAGCCGATTTTAACACCTAGGTGCTTAAAAAGGGGGATCGGCGCAAGCCGGTCCCCTTCGGTTTTCCAGAGATCGCGCCCATATATTCCGTGAGGACGAGGGAGGAGACTTTGATGAACGACCAGTTCGCGCCGGACCTGCACAGGCAGCCCGAGATCGCGACCGAACGATTTGTCCTGCGGCCGCTGCGGCGTTCCGATGCGGGGCTGATCGCGCATTACACCCAGGACCGTCGGGTAGCCGAAGGCACGCGCTCGATCCCCCATCCGCTTCCGCCGGGTGCGACCGAGGCCTATGTCACGCGTGCCATCTCGGCCGAGCGGGATGAGGATGTCTGGGCCATCGACGGCTCTGCCAACAAGCTGGCCGAGCTTCTGGGCGTGGTCTCGCTGACGCGCATCGAACCGGACCAGTCCGAACTGGGCTTCTGGATCGGCGCGGGTTTCTGGAATACCGGTTTTGCGACCGAGGCGGTCGCGGCTCTTGTCGCCGCCAATCCGCATGGCTCGCGCACTCTGTTCGCCGAGGCGTTTCAGGACAATCCCGGTTCGGCCCGTGTCCTGACGAATTGCGGCTTTGAATATCTGGGTGATGCTGAAAGCTGGTCCGTCGCGCGGGACGCCCGTGTGCCCACCTGGACCTATCTGCGCAAGATGGCCTGAGACCATTCTCGGTCAGAAAACGAAAGGGCGCCCGGTGGCGCCCTTTTCCATGCCCGCTTACTTCCGCAGGGTCACGGTATTGTTCGCGCCGGTAATCACGACCTCTTGCAGGCCGACCAGCGCTTCGTTCGAAATGGTTAGTGCCGCCGTCACAGTGTCGCTTGCCGGGTTAGGGGTGCTGCGACCGGCGACGCTGTCCGGGGCGGGTGGGTTCCCGACAAGGCGCAGGCGGAGGGTGCCGGTGTCATCGGCGCGGGTGCGGCCGCGCGGCATCGGCACTTCGGTCACAAGCTCGACGTTCCACCAGCCTTTTGTCGCGGGAACGGCGGTGACGACCAACAGGCGGCCTTCGTAAAGCGGCTCCCAACGCGCGCCGGTGATCTGCGCGATCCCCACTCGCCCGTCAGAGACGCCGGTCGGATAGCCACCTTCGGGCTCAAGCGAGGTCGGTTGATTCGAGGAGCCGCCGCCGAACCAGCCGAAAGGGTTCCAGCCGCTGCCGCCGCTGTCGCCGAAACGCCCACATCCCGCCAGCACCAGCATCGCACAGCCGATATGGCCCAATGTCCTGATCCGCATGTCCGATCGCCCCTCGTCCTGTCCCGGTTTCCGCGAAGTGATAGGGCAAAGTGCCGGTGCGCGAAAGCCTCTTTGACCTTGGGAGCGGGTCGCGCTATGCCAGAGCCGCCCCCGAACCTGCCCGACTGCGAAAGGACGCCTGATGGCCACGCCTGCCTTTGAAGAAATCGCCGAGACCTTCGACTTTCTTGAGGATTGGGAAGAGCGTTATCGGCATGTCATCGAACTGGGCAAGGCGATGCCCGCCATGGACCCGGCGCTGCAAGTCCCGGCGACGAAGGTCGACGGCTGCGCCAGTCAGGTCTGGATCATGCCACTGATCGAAGGCGGGCGCTTCGATTTCCAGGGCGACAGTGATGCGCTGATCGTGCGGGGGCTGGTCGCGATCCTGCATGCGCTGTATTCGGGCGTGCCCCTGGCCGAGGTCGGCGCAGTGGATGCGCCCGCCGAACTGGGTCGGCTGGGACTGCAGGAGCATCTTTCGGCCCAACGCTCGAACGGATTGCGCGCGATGGTCGAACGCATCCGTCTGCTGGCCGCGACCGCCTGAGATCAGCCGCCGCGGCGGTGCGAGATCCAGCCGCCGCCCAGGACGCGCGTGCCCTCATTCGCATAAAAGACGCAGGCCTGTCCGGGGCTTACGCCTTCTTCAGGATCCAGCAGTTCGATCTCGGCGCGGTTCTTGCCGGTCGGGCGCAGGATGGCGGGCCGGGGTGGGCGGGTCGAACGAATGCGCGCAGTGATCGCGATCTCGCCCTCGAAAGGCTCGTCGCCCAGCCAGTTCACTTCGGTCACCGGCACGATCTTGGTTGCCAGAGCCTGCTTCGGGCCGACGACGACGCGCCGCGTAGCTGGTTCAAGCCGCACGACATACAGCGGATCGCCCAGCCCGCCGATGCCAAGGCCGCGGCGCTGGCCGATGGTATAGTGGATGACGCCGCGATGCTCGCCCAGGACGTTGCCGTCCATGTCGACGATCTCGCCAGGATCGGCAGATCCGGGGCGCAGCTTTTCAATCACGCTGGCATAGTTGCCGTTCGGCACGAAGCAGATGTCCTGGCTGTCCGGCTTGTCGGCAACAGAAAGCCCGTATTCCGCGGCCAGCGCCCGGGTTTCGGCCTTGCTTTTCAGGCTGCCCAGGGGAAAGCGCAGGAAATCAAGCTGTTCACCAGTGGTCGAGAACAGGAAATAGCTTTGGTCGCGCGCGGGATCCGCCGCCATGTGCAACTCGGCCCCGTTGGCCCCGTCGAAGCGGCGGATATAATGCCCGGTCGCCATGCAATCGGCATCCAGTTCCCGAGCCGTTTGCAGCAGGTCGCGGAACTTCACCCGCTCGTTGCAGCGGATGCAGGGCACCGGGGTCGCGCCAGCCAGATAGGCGTCGGCGAATTCCTCGATCACGGATTCGCGGAACTTGTTTTCGTAGTCCAGGACGTAATGCGGGAACCCGATACGCTCGGCCACGCGGCGGGCATCATGGATGTCCTGGCCGGCGCAGCAGGCGCCTTTCTTGGCCAGCGCAGCGCCGTGGTCGTAAAGCTGCAGCGTCACGCCGATGACGTCATAACCCTCGGCGGCAAGCATGGCGGCCACGACTGAACTGTCGACGCCGCCCGACATGGCCACGACCACGCGCGTTTCCGCCGGAGGCTTCGCGAAACCCAGCGAGTTCAATGGAGTATCTGGCGCGTCGGCGCGAAGGGCTTGGCTGCGGCTTGTCATGGATCGTCCTTTGGCGGCGCTTCGGGGAAGCATGGGCGCCGGTTTGGGCCATATTTAGGGAAAATCCCCGGAATTCTCAAGGCCGGGTCCGGCCAGAAGGTCACTGCGCTTCACCGTCACTTAAGGAATTTCTGCCAAAACTTGGTGATCTGGACGGGATTTTGTAGATGTTCGTGAAGAAAGCACATGGCCGACGGACTGCCGTGCTGCCCGATGGCAGTATCCTGACCCTTGCCGATCTTCCCCCCGCGAATATCCGTTGGGTCGCCAGCCGCAAGGCAGTCGTCGTGGCTGCGGTCAAATACGGATTGCTGACCCGCGACGCGGCGTTGAAACGCTATGACCTGACCGGAGAAGAGTTCGACGCCTGGTGCCTTGCCGTCGACCGCCACGGCAGCGAGGCATTGAAGATCACGCGGCTGCAAAAATTTAAGCAACTATAGGTTGTATTGATTTTGCTATGTTCACCGCTAACGTGATATTAACGCTTTCGTGAAATGCAGGCGATCACCTCGGATCGACGAAAGGCAACGACATGCGAATTCTTCTGGTGGAAGATGATCAGACCATCGCCCGCAGTATCGAACTGATGCTGACGCAGGCGAACTACAACGTCTATCGCACCGATATGGGCGAAGAGGGCATCGACCTGGCGCGGTTGTATGACTACGATCTGATCCTTCTGGACCTTGATCTGCCGGACATGAACGGGATGGAGGTCCTGCGCCAGATCCGCATGTCCCACATCGACACGCCGATCCTGATCCTGACCGGATCGGACGATACCGAGATCAAGCTGCGCGGCTTTGGCTTCGGGGCGGATGATTACATGACGAAGCCCTTTATCCGCGATGAGCTGGTCGCCCGCATCCAGGCCATCATCCGCCGCTCCAAGGGGCATAGCCAGTCGGTGATCCGCACCGGAGAGATGGTCGTGAACCTGGACGCGCGCTCGGTCGAGGTGGGCGGGCGTCCGGTCAACCTGACTGGCAAGGAATACCAGATCCTTGAATTGCTCAGCCTGCGCAAGGGTACGACCCTGACCAAGGAGATGTTCCTGAACCACCTTTACGGCGGGCTGGATGAGCCGGAATTGAAGATCATCGACGTTTTCGTCTGCAAGCTGCGCAAGAAGCTGGCGGCGGCGATGAATGGCGCAAACCATATCGAGACGGTCTGGGGGCGCGGCTATGTCCTGCGCGATCCCGTGGCCGAGGGGCAGGGTTCGGACCGCGCCGCGCTGCGGATGGCCTGACCGATCGGCTGCCCGCGCTGGACAAGGGTTCCGCCAAGAAGCTATCACTCTGGGCCTGAAGAAAGGCCCTTGTCGGGCGATTGCGGCGGAGGCGACGGATGGCCCGTGAAACAAAGGATCAGGCTGCGGACGGGGCCCCGCCGGCAGATGCGGCACCCCTTGGCGTGGATGCTCTTGACCCGGTGCAGGCCGCGGGCGAGGCCGCAGTGCTGGCCGAAACCCTGCAGCGCGCCAATGACGCCTATCACGCCGAAGACGCGCCCTTTATCAGCGATGCGGAATACGACGCGAAAAAGCGCCGCCTTGCCGAGATCGAGGCGCGCTTTCCCGAATTGGGAACGCAGGACAGTCCGACCCGGCAGGTCGGCGCTGCCCCGGACGCGCGCTTTGCCAAGGTCACCCATCGGCTGCCGATGCTGTCGCTGGAGAATGCCTTCGACGAAGAGGACGTGACCGGCTTTGTCCAGCGCATCCGGTCTTTCCTAAGCCTTTCCTCGGCGGATCCGGTCGAATGCACGGCCGAGCCCAAGATCGACGGCTTGTCGCTTTCCCTGCGCTATGAGAATGGCGAACTGGTCCAGGCCGCGACCCGCGGCAATGGCGCGGTCGGCGAGAACGTTACGGCCAACGCCCGCACCATCGCGGATATTCCGCATCGGCTGGAAGGCAACGATATTCCCGCGATCGTCGAAATTCGGGGCGAATGCTACATGTCGCACGAGGACTTCGAGAAGCTGAACCATTCCGACAGCGGTCGTGTCTTTGCCAATCCGCGCAATGCCGCGGCGGGGTCGCTGCGCCAACTGGACGCCCAGGTCACGGCGGCGCGGCCGCTGCGCTTTTTCGCCTATGCCTGGGGCGAGTTGTCCGAGCCGCTGGCCGACACGCAAATGGGGGCCGTCGCCCGGATGCAAGGGTTCGGCTTTGCCATCAATCCACATATGCGCCTGTGCCGCTCAGTCGCCGAGATGATCAAGGTCTGGTCGGGGATCGAGCAGATGCGCGCCACGCTGGGCTATGACATCGACGGCGTCGTCTACAAGGTGAACGATCTTGCGCGGCAGGCGCGGCTGGGCATGCGCTCGACCACGCCGCGATGGGCCATCGCCCACAAGTTTCCCGCCGAACGCGCCTGGACCCGGCTTGAGGCGATCGACATCCAGGTCGGCCGTACCGGCGCGCTGAGCCCGGTGGCCCGCCTTCATCCCGTGACGGTCGGCGGGGTCGTCGTGTCGAACGCCACCCTTCACAACGAGGATTATATCTCCGGTCGCGGTGCCGACGGGCGCGAGATCCGGGGCGGCAAGGACATTCGCGTCGGAGACTGGGTCGAGATCTATCGCGCCGGGGACGTGATCCCGAAAGTCGCGGATGTCGACCTGGACAAGCGCGATCCTGTGGCCCTTCCCTATGAGTTTCCCCAGACCTGCCCGCAATGCGGCTCTCCCGCGACGCGGGAAGAGGGGGACTCGGTCCGGCGCTGTACCGGTGGGCTGATCTGCCCGGCGCAGGCGGTCGAGAAGCTGCGCCATTTCGTCTCGCGCGCGGCATTCGATATCGAGGGGCTGGGTGCCAAGCAGGTCGAGCTGTTCCATCGTCTGAACTGGATTGCCGAGCCTGCCGATATCTTCACGCTGGTCGAACGCGACGCAGCGGGTCGCAAGATGCTGTCCGCCAGTGCCAGCGACATCCTGCGGGATGCGGATGCCGAGGAGGACCGCGAGCTGCTGGTGTCCTTGGGGATAGATCCGCTCGAAATCGAGACTAAAGGCTTGGCCTGGGGGTTCGAAAAACTTTCGGCGACGCCTCTGGCTCAGGTGAAGGGCTGGGGCGAAACCAGCGCCAACAACCTTTTCAATGCGATCGACAGCAAACGGCAGATCGACCTGCACCGGTTGATCTTTGCACTGGGAATCCGGCACGCGGGCGAGGTGGCGGCCAACGACCTGGCCCGCCATTTTGCCAATTGGGAGGCGATGGTCAGAACGCTGGACGCGCTGCGTCCCGCCGCACTTGCAGAGCGCGAGGCCGATCTTGCGGCCGAGGCCGAACGCAAGGCCGCCGCCGCCGCAAGCCGTCGCGCCCGCGTCAGCGAGGCGCGCGGCGGGGTGCGTGCCAAGGCAGGCGTTCCGCCCGAAGCCGAGGCAGCCTGGCAGGACCTTGTTTCGGCCAACGGGATCGGACCAGTGCTGGCCATGTCCCTGTCCGACGCCTTCGCCAATGACCGCGAACGCGGCGCCATCGACCGGCTGCGGCAGGCGTTGCACAAGATCGTGCCGCCCGAGGCGCGTGCGACCGACAGCTCGATCACCGGCAAGACGCTGGTTTTTACCGGAACGCTTGAAAAGATGACCCGTGCCGAGGCCAAGGCCCGTGCCGAGGCGCTAGGCGCGCATGTCGCAGGCTCGGTCTCTGCCAAGACCGATCTGCTGATCGCGGGTCCGGGGGCGGGATCAAAGGCGAAGAAGGCTGCCGATCTGGGGATCAAGGTCATCGACGAGGACGAATGGCTGGTGATCGCCCAGGGGTAGGCGGGCGCCCGCCCGCCCTGTTCCCGCTGTTCGCATCGGTCGAGACACTGCCGGGGGTCGGTCCACGCGCGGCCGAAGCCCTTGAGCAGATGGGCGTCACCCGCCCGCGCGATCTGATCCTGACCCTGCCGCATTCCGGCATCCGTCGCCGCCCGATCGCAAGACTGACCGAGGCGCAGCCCCCCGAAACAGTCAGGGTCACCATCCGGGTCGAGCGTCACCATCCGCCCGCCAGCAAGGGGCGGCCCTGGCGTGTGCATTGCTCGGACGGGGCGGGAGATCTGCAACTGGTGTTTTTCCACCCGCGTCGCGACTGGATCGAAGGGCAACTGCCGGTCGGCGCGCGCCGCGTCGTTTCGGGCAAGATCGAGCTGTTCGACGGCATGGCCCAGATGGTTCATCCCGACTTCATCGCGCCCGAAGGGGCGGCGCTGCCACCGGAATTCGAGCCCGTCTATCCCCTTTCAGGCCGCTTGACCCAAGGCGTGGTACAAAAGGCGGTGCGCGCCGCGTTGACGCGTCTGCCCGATGTCGCGGAATGGATCGATCCCGCGGTGGTCGCGCGCGAAGGTTGGCCAGGCTGGCATCAGGCGCTGGAGCAGGCACATGCGCCGCAGGCGCAGGGAAACCTTTCCCCGACGGACCCGGCGCGGGCGCGGCTGGCCTATGACGAGCTTTTCGCCCACCAGATGACGCTGGCCCTGCTGCGCCGCGACCGGCGGCGTCAAAGCGGGCTTGTCACACGCTCGGACGGGCGACTGCGGGACTGGGTGCTGGCGGGGCTGCCCTGGCCGCCCACCAGCGCGCAGCGTCGCGCCGTCGATGAGATCGCTGCCGACATGCAGGCTCCGCGACGGATGAACCGGCTTTTGCAGGGCGATGTCGGGGCGGGCAAGACGCTGGTCGCGTTCCTGTCGCTTCTGATCGCGGTCGAGGCCGGCGGGCAGGGCGTCCTGATGGCCCCGACCGAGATCCTGGCACGCCAGCATTATCGCGCGCTTGAGCCTTTGGCCCGGCTGGCCGGTATCCGGCTTGAGGTGCTGACCGGGCGCGACAAGGGTGACGCTCGCGCCAATATCCTGACCGACCTGGCAGAAGGGCGGATCGACATTCTGGTTGGTACCCATGCCGTGATCCAGAAGACGGTCGAGTTCAACGACCTGCGGCTTGCGATCATCGATGAACAGCACCGCTTTGGCGTCAACCAGCGGATGGAGCTGGGGTCCAAGGGCAGCCATCTGCCACCCGACATGCTGGTGATGACGGCGACGCCGATCCCGCGCTCGCTGGCGCTGGCGCAGTTCGGGGACATGGACCTGTCGGTTCTGGACGAGAAGCCGGTCGGGCGCCAGCCGATCCGCACCACGGTCATGGCGGATTCGCGCATCCCCGAGGTCGTGGAGCACCTGGCCCGTGCGCTGGATTCCGGGGCGCGGGCCTATTGGGTCTGCCCTCTGGTCGAGGAAAGCGAGGCCGTGGACCTGACCGCGGCCGAGGCCCGGTTCAAGGAATTGCGGGCGCGTTTCGGCGATCAGGTGCGGCTTGTCCACGGCCAGATGCCGCCCGAGGAACGCGACGCCGCGATGGCCGATTTCGCGGCAGGGCGCGCGGGCATCCTGGTCGCCACGACCGTGATCGAAGTTGGCGTCGATGTGCCCGAGGCCACGATCATGGTGATCGAGCGGGCGGAAAGCTTTGGCCTTGCGCAGCTGCACCAGCTGCGGGGCCGGGTCGGTCGCGGCAGCAAGGCGTCAAGCTGCCTGCTGATCTATCATGAGCCCTTGTCCGAAACCGGACGCCGCCGCCTGGGGATTCTGCGCGAGACCGAGGACGGCTTCCGCATCTCTGAGGAAGACCTGGCCATGCGCGGCGCGGGTGACGTGATCGGCACCGCTCAATCCGGGCTGCCGCGCTTTCGTATCGCGGATCTGGAACGGCAGGCGGGGCTGATGGCGCTGGCCCGCAAGGATGCGCAGGCGTTCCTGGAACGCGACCCCGCGATGGAGGGAGATCGCGCACGCGCGGTCCGGCTGCTGCTGTGGCTGATGGATCAGGACCGCGCGATCCGGCTGATCTCGGCCGGGTGATGTTCCATCAATGTTCTTAAAAAGTTCTTTACTTTATTCCGATTCGGTGAGAACAAATTGGAAACAAACGTGGAGAACTGACATGACCCGCGAAACTCTCTCCGACCTTGCTGGTGTCGTTGCGATATCCGTGACCGCCATATTCCTGTTTTCCCTGCCGGCAATCGTCCATCCCGTGCTGATGGCATGATCCTGCTTGCCGATCGTCCTGCCCCGCGCTGGCGGCACCTTTCGCCCGGTCCTGCCGGGACCTTCCCCGGTCTCTGATGCGCGCAACTGCCGGCCCCTTGCGGGTCGGCATTTTCTTTAGCGTCGGTGGTGGATGGGGAGTTAGCCCTGCGAGTCGTCGATGGCGTCCAGCGTCGCCTGCCATGCCAACAGGATCGAGGCGTGGCGATTGGGGAATTCGCGGGCAGGCAGAAGCGCTTCCAGCCCGTCGAAGGGCGCCGAGGGGGGCGGTCCATCGGTCTTGAGCATCGCGGTCAACTGCTCGGTCGCCTGGGCGATGTCGTCCCGTGTCAGTCCGACCGCCAGCGCCCCCAGGACCGAAGCCGAGGCCTGACCCAGCGCGCAGGCCCTAACCTCTTGCCCGAATTCGGCAATGCGCCCGTCCTGCATCACGACATGGGCGGTCACCGACGATCCGCATTGCGGCGAGCGGCGATGCGCGCTGCCCGTCGGCGCGTCAAGTGTGCCAAGGCGCGGAATGTCGGACGCCAGTGCCAGGATTCGCCGCGAATAAAGCTGCATCAGATCGGTGTCGGCCATGTCTCGTCCGGGCTTTCGCTTGGGTCGCGTGATGTCTAGATAGGTGCGGCAATACCGAAAGGAAAGCCGATGTTCGATCCCGCAAGCCTGAAATACGATGCCCAGGGCCTGATCCCGGCGATCGCGCAGGACCATCGCAGCGGCGAGGTGCTGATGATGGCATGGATGAACGCGGAATCCGTGGCCCGCACGCTGGACAGTCGCAACGTCACGTATTGGTCGCGGTCGCGTCAGGGCTTCTGGGTCAAGGGCGAGAGTTCGGGCCATGTCCAGAAGCTGGTCGAGATGCGCGTGGATTGCGACCGTGACTGCCTGCTGGTGCTGGTCGAGCAGAGCGGCCCGGCCTGCCACACCAACCGGCGCAGCTGCTTTTACACCGCGATCCGCGATGGGGCCGAGGTCGAGATCATGCAGCCTCAGAACCCCAGCAACTGACGCATTTCGGCGGCGGGCATGCCCTGTTCGCGGTAAAGCCGCAGGGCGCGGGCGTCGTCGCGCTTGGCAAGCCGCTTTCCGGCATCATCGCGGATCAGCCGGTGGTGGTGATAGCGCGGCACGGGTAGCTCCAGCAGTCGCTGAAGCAAGACATGGATATAGGTCGAAGCCAGAAGATCCTTGCCGCGCGTGACCAGCGTGATCCCCTGTGCCGCATCGTCGACAACAACCGACAGGTGATAGCTGGTGCCCATGCCCCGCCGCGCCAGAACCACGTCGCCGATGCCCTCGATCATGTCCAGGGCCGACAGGTGCTGCGAGGTAGCGATGCCCTCATCTGCAAAGGCGATCCCATCGCTGCGCAGATGGTCCAATGCGCGCGCCATGTTTAGTCGGATCGCATCCTCGGGTCCGGCCTGATCCATGCTGCGATGACGGCAGGTGCCGGGATAGACCGGACCGTCGGGACCTATCACCGGGGTCACCCCTTCCTGCGGGGCAGAAAGCGCGGCGCGGATGTCGGCGCGGCGACATTCGCAGGGATAGGTCAGGCCCAGCCCCGCCAGCCGGTCCAGCGCCGCCTGATAGGCGGGCAGGCGCTCGGATTGGCGCATCACTGGAAGCGGCCAGCCGAGGCCCAGCCAGTGCAGATCCTCGGTGATCATCGCCTCATATTCCGGGCGGCAACGCGAGCGGTCGATATCCTCGATCCGCAGCAGGAACTGGCCGGGATCCGCAAGGCGGGCGGCGGTCAGGGCCGCAAAGGCATGGCCCAGATGCAGTGGACCCGTGGGTGAAGGGGCAAACCGCGTGCGGTTCAAGCCTGCCCCGCAAGCCACTGGTTGAAATCGGCTTTCGCGCGATCAGTGTAGGCGGGGTAACGGTCCTTGCGGCCCTTCCTGCCGCCCCGCATCTCGTCCAGCGGAGGATAAAGGCCGAAGTTCACGTTCATCGGCTGGAAGGTCTTCGCATCCGCGCCACCGGTGATGTGGTTGACCAGTGCGCCCATCGAGGTCGTCGGTGCAGGCGGCGGCAGGTCGCGTCCCAAAGCCTCGGCCGCGGCCATGCGACCTGCCAGCAGCCCCATCGCCGCGCTCTCGACATAGCCCTCGACACCCGTGACCTGACCCGCGAAGCGCAGGTTCGGGCGCGCGCGCAGGCGCAACCGGTCGTCGATCAGGCGCGGAGAGTTCAGGAACGTATTGCGGTGGATGCCGCCCAGTCGCGCAAAGCTGGCATTCTGCAGGCCGGGGATGCGGCGGAACACCTCGGTCTGCGCGCCGTATTTCATCTTCGTCTGGAAGCCCACGATATTGTAAAGCGTTCCCAAGGCGTTGTCCCGGCGCAGCTGGACCACGGCATAGGCCTTTTCGGTCGGATTATGGGCGTTCGTCAGGCCCACCGGCTTCATCGGACCGTGGCGCAGCGTTTCGCGGCCACGCTCGGCCATGATTTCGATGGGCAGGCAGCCGTCGAAATAGCCCGCAGTCTCGCCCTCGTGGAACTCGGTCTTGTCGGCGGCCAGCAATGCATCGATGAAGGCTTCGTAATCCGCCTTGGTCATCGGGCAGTTGATATAGGCGGTGCGCTCTTCCTCGGTCTCGCCCTTGTCGTAGCGGCTTTGTAACCAGCAGATCGACATGTCGATGCTTTCGGCATGGACGATGGGGGCAATGGCGTCGAAGAAGGCCAGCGAGCCTTCGCCGGTTGCCGAAAGGATCGACTGGCCAAGCGCGGCCGAGGTCAAGGGACCGGTCGCGACGATCCAGCGTCCGTGAGAGGGCAGGTCGGTGATTTCGCCGGGCGCAAAGCTGATCAGCGGCTCGTCTTGCAGCGCCTGCGTCACGGCTTGGGAAAAGGCGTCGCGGTCGACGGCAAGTGCGCCGCCCGCAGGCAGGCGATGGCGGTCGGCCATCGACATGATCAGGCCACCCGCGGCGCGCATTTCCCAGTGAAGCTGGCCGACCGCGTTCATCTGGTCGTCGTCCGAGCGGAAGCTGTTCGAGCAAACCATCTCGGCGCAGTCGCCGGTGCGATGGGCGAAGGTTTCGACCGTGGGGCGCATTTCGTGCAGCACGACGGGCACGCCGGCGCGCGCAATCTGCCATGCTGCCTCCGAGCCGGCGAGGCCCGCGCCGATGATGTGGATCGGTTCCATGTCTTGTCCCTTCGCGTCAGGGGGGCGTGATAGCATCCCCGCAAGACAAGAAAAAGGGCGGCATCCGCTGGGATGCCGCCCGGTCTTTCCAGCCTTCGGGCCGATCAGGCCTCGGTGGCTTCGCCTTCGGCGGCTTCCGCATTGTCTTCCGAACGCAGACCCGAGGGCGCAGCGATGTTCGCGATGACGAAGTTGCGGTCGATGGTCGGCTTAACGCCTTTCGGCAGCTCGATATCGTTGATGTGGATGGTGTCGCCGATCTGCTTGCCCGTCAGGTCGACGGTGATGTGATCGGGGATCTCCGAAGCGGTGACCATCAGTTCGACTTCCGGACGGACGACGACCAGGGTACCGCCACGCTTCAGGCCGGGGGCTTCTTCGTGGTTTTCGAAGTTCACGTGAATGAACAGGTTCACGCGGGTGTTGCGGTGCAGGCGCATGAAGTCGATATGCGTCGGCAGGTCTTTCACCACGTCGCGCTGAACGCTGCGGCAGACGACGCGAACGTCTTCCTGGCCTTCAACCTTCAGGTTCCACAGGGTCGACAGGAAGCGACCGGCCCGCAGCTTGGTCAGCAGCGAGTTGAACTCGACTTGGATCGGCTGCGGATCTTTTCCGTCGCCGTAGACGATGCCGGGCACCTTGCCTTCGCGGCGAGCTTGGCGGGCGGCCCCCTTGCCTGTCCCCGCGCGTGCCTCGACCACCAGATCAGGGATCTCTTTGGCCATAATGGTATTCCTTACATTTGAAGTTGCGGCCATCCTCCAAGGGTGCATGGCCGAAGACGCGCCTATAGTGTAATCGGTGCAGGTTGTGAAGAATAAAACCCGATCCTTTGGCGGAAAAACGCTTGTCGAGTTTTCAACTTCGGCGCAATCTTTGCATGTATGGCGGAGTTTTTCATGTTACAGCGTTCAGTTTCAATAGATTACCTGAAATGCCTTCTCGCCGTCGGGGTAGTTCTGGGTCACTCGATTCTCATCCATGCCAAGCTGGTCGAGTGGAGCTTTCTGACCGGCATGGGCTTGTTGCGCAGCCTTGTTCCCGCATTCTCGGTCGTCTCGGGTTATTGCTTCTTTGTAACCTACAATCGGGGCAAAGCCTTGAAATGGCTGTCCGGTCTGGTCGTCGCCTATCTGTTCTGGACGGTCTTCTATGCGCCGATCTGGGTCGAGCCCGACACCACATGGCGTGATGTCGCATATGTCTTTGTCTGGGGCACGATGCATCTGTGGTATATCGCCGGGCTGATCGTCGCCGCCATCCTGATCATCGCCTTCGCCAGTCTTGGCGAAAGGACCGGGACAGGGCTTTGGCCGATGATGATCTCGGCCTCGGTGCTGGCCGGCATCGGGTCGGTTCTGGCTTTCCTGGCCTTTTATCGCGATTGGCAATTACCACTGGAGTTTTCGCGCAACGGCTTCACGGTCATCTTCCCCTTCGCGGCAATCGGCTATGCTCTGGCGAGTTGGGTGGCGCGAAACGGTCGCGACAGCCTGCCGCGCCTTGGAGTCATCTGGCTGGTCGTCGCGGTGCTGTTCGGCCTGAGGCTGGGAGAGGCACTCTTCTCAATGCGCACCTATGGCCTTAGCCTTGCGGCGATGCCAGAGATACCGTTCCTTGCGCTGCCGGCACCGGTCTTCCTGTTTCTGGGCTTTCTGAGGATGGACCTGCCGGAACTGCCGGTGAACCTTAGCGGCTGGTCCTCCAGCATTTATTTCCTGCACATTTTCTTCATCTTGGCCGTCCATCGATTCCTTGGCATCGATAGCATCCCGGTTTTCCTGCTGGTTGGCGTGGTCGTCCCGATCATCTTGGCGCAGGTGATGGAACGGCTAAGGCCGCATCTGGCCCGCCTGCTTCGCACAGGAAAGCGGACGGTCGGCGAGCGCGGGCTGCGCGAAGGGTCCGCCTGACGGACCCCCCTGTTTCGCTTACAGATAGGGTTCCAGGAAGTCCCGCGGGATCATCAGGTTGTGGCGACCCAGGTTGCGCACATCGCGTTCGCCGCACAGCGCCATCGTGATGTCCAGTTCATTCCTGATGACCTCAAGCGCCTTGGTCACGCCCGCTTCGCCCATCGCACCAAGGCCATAGATAAAAGCGCGCCCGATATAGGTCGCGTGCGCCCCCATGGCCAGCGCCTTGAGCACGTCCTGACCCGAGCGGATGCCGCTGTCGAGATGGATCTCGACCTTGTCGCCGACCGCCTCGACGATCTCGGGCAACATGCGGATCGAGCTCGCCGCACCGTCCAGCTGCCGTCCGCCGTGGTTGCTGACGATGATCGCATCCGCGCCGAAATCGGCAGCTATTCGCGCGTCGTCGGGATCGTTGATGCCCTTCAGAATCAACTTGCCGCCCCAAAGATCGCGGATGCGCGCGATCTTGTTCCAGTCGAGCTGCGGGTCGAACTGTTCCGCAGTCCAGCTGCTCAGCGATGAGGTGTCGCCGACACCCTTGGCATGTCCGACGATGTTTCCGAAAAAGCGCCGCTTGGTCTGCAGCATCTCCAGCCCCCAGCGCCACTTGGTCGCCAGGTCCATCATCACCGGCAGCGTCAGCTTGGGCGGTGCGGACAGGCCGTTCTTCAAATCCTTGTGGCGCTGGCCGAGAATCTGAAGGTCGAGCGTCAGCACCAGTGCCGAACAGTTTGCACGCTTGGCCCGTTCGATGATCGCCTCGAGGAACTCCTGATCGCGCATGACATAGAGCTGGAACCAGAACGGGTGCTGGGTCGCGGCCGCCACATCCTCGATCGAACAGATCGACATGGTAGACAGGGTGAAGGGGACGCCGAATTTCTTCGCGGCCTGTGCCGCCTTGATCTCGCCATCGGCAGACTGCATCCCGGTCAGCCCGACCGGGGCAAGGGCAACCGGCATCGCCACCTTCTGCCCGATCATGGTGCTTTCGGTAGTGCGGCCGGTCATGTCCACGGCCACTTTTTGCCGCAGCTTGATCCTGGCGAAGTCCGAGCTGTTCTCGCGGAAGGTGCTTTCGGTATAGCTGCCGCTTTCCGCGTAATCATAGAACATCCGGGGCACCCGCCGACGATAGATCGCCTTCAGATCGTCGATGCAGGTGATAACGGGCATTGGGGCCTTCCTCCTTGGATTTATTCGCTGGCCGGGGTCTTGCCGGCCGGGTCGTCGCCGCCTGCGGGGGCGGGGCTTTCGCAGGTCGCCGCCCCATCGGGGCAGGCGTCAAGCGAGGTCTTGGACAATTGGGCCGCGCGTTCGCGAAGGGCGTCGGCGCGCGCCGAAAGCTCGGCCGCTCCGACGGCAGGCGCGGGCGTCCGGTCCGCCAGGCCCTTGGCGCGCCCGGTCAGCGCATCGGAAGTCGCCTGAGGGCTTTGCGCCACATCGGCCGCGTGCGAGGGCAGGGCGGGTTCGGCCAGAAGCTGGTCGGTCGGCAAGAGCGAGGGGTAATCCCCGATGCGGTCGTCGCAGCCCGCCAGCGCCAGCAGTGCCGCAAGCGCCAAACAGTTCCGTTTCGCCGTCATCATGCCTCCGATCCGAATGCGCGGGTACCATAGGCGCGAGGGGAAGCCGGACACAAGATGCGCTCTTTTACTGTCGCGATCCGCGGCCTAGAAGACTGAATGGCGCGCACACAAGGATCCAAGGCAGTCATCACCGGGCCGCTGGTCCGGGACGCGGCGCGCAGCCTGTTCGCGCGCCACGGCTACAGCGCCGTGTCCATGCGCCAGATCGCGGCTCAGGTGGGCGTGCAGGTCGGCACGCTTTACGCCTATACCCCCGACAAGCAGGCCTTGCTGGCGGATCTTCTGCGCGGTCACATGCAGGACCTGCTTGGGGCCTGGCAGGACGATCCCGAGCGTCCGGCGCTGGAGCGGTTGCACAGCTTCCTGCGCTTTCACATTGCCACCAGCATCGAGCGCCCCGAGGCGGTGTTCCTGTCCTACATGGAATTGCGCAGCCTGACGCCCGAAAACCGCCGTCAGATCGCCACCCTGCGCCGCCGCTATGAAGAAGCCCTGGAAACCATCCTGGCCGCCGGGGTGGCCGAGGGAACGATGCATATTCCCGACTTGCGGCTGGCGACAATGGCGCTGATCGCGATGCTGACCGGGGTCGTCAACTGGTATCGCGATGGCGGACGCCTGGACCAGGAGCGGGTCGTCGCCATCTATTGGGAACTGGTCCGCGGCGCGGTCGGGGCCTGATTTTCCTTTTCATCCGGCCGCCGCGAACCGATAAATGACGCCATGAGTCTTCCGCCCCAGTTCCTTGATGAAATCCGTGCCCGCGTGCCCCTGTCGCGCGTGATCGGCCGCAAGGTGACGTGGGATCTGCGCCGCTCGAACCAGGCCAAGGGCGATTGGTGGGCGCCTTGTCCGTTCCACGGCGAAAAGACGGCCTCCTTTCACGTCGATGACCAGAAGGGATTTTACTATTGCTTCGGTTGCCATGCCAAAGGCGACGCGCTGAGTTTCCTGCGCGAGGCTGAGGGGATGGGCTTCATCGACGCCGTCTCGCTTCTGGCATCCGAGGCGGGGCTGCAGATGCCCGAACGCGATCCCCGCAGTGTCGAGCGGGCGGACCGCCGGACCGAGCTGGTCGAAGTCATGGAGCAGGCCGTGCGCTGGTTCCGGATGCAGCTTGGCATGGGCGTGGCCGCAGATGCGCGCGACTATCTGGCCCGGCGCGGCCTTGACGCCCAGGCCTGCGAGCAATTCGGCATCGGCTTTGCGCCGGACCAAAGGCAGGGGCTGTTCAATGCCCTGCGCTCAAAGGGGATCTCGGACGCGCTGATTGTCGAGGCGGGCCTGGCAGCCCGGCCCGATGACGGCGGTGCGCCCTTTGACCGCTTCAGGGGCCGGATCATGTTCCCCATCCGCGACGGTCGCGGGCGCTGCATCGCTTTCGGCGGGCGCTCGATGGACCCGAATGCGCGGGCCAAGTATCTGAACAGTCCGGAAACGCCGCTCTTCGACAAGGGGCGGAACCTCTACAATATCGGGCCGGCGCGTGCGGCGGTCGCGCGGGGCAAGCCGCTGATTGTCGCCGAAGGCTATATGGACGTGATCGCGCTGGTGCGCGCCGGCTTCGAAGGCGCGGTCTCGCCCCTTGGCACCGCAATCACCGAGGATCAGTTGCGGCTGATGTGGCGCGTCTCGCCCGAGCCGGTCATCTCGCTGGACGGCGACACGGCAGGGCTGCGCGCCGCGATTCGGCTGATCGATCTGGCGCTTCCGCTGACCGCCCCCGGACAGGCGCTGCGCTTTGCCTTTCTTCCCGAAGGTCAGGATCCCGACGATCTGATCCGTGCACGGGGCGCTTCGGCAATGTCGTCAGTGCTGGACGAGTCGCGGCCCCTGGTCGATCTGCTTTGGCGGCGCGAGACCGAGGGCAAGGTCTTCGACAGTCCCGAACGCAAGGCCGCGCTGGACAAGGCGCTGGGGGACGCGATCGGCAAGATCCCCGACAAGGACACCCGCGACCATTACTTCATGGCGTTGAAGCAGATGAAATGGGAGCTTTTCGGCGCCCGCCGCCGCGAGCCGCAGGCCGAGCGCCCGCGCGCGCCCTGGCAGCCGCGGGGGATCCGCGGGGCCTCGATTGTCCCGGCGGCGCCGGTACCGTCGACGCGTGCGTCGCGCCTGTCCTTGCCCGGCGCGGGCGAGCGGGAAGCGGAAGAGATGATCGAGGCGATGATTCTGGCGATCTGCGCGACCCACCCCGAACTGATCGCGCCGGTCGAGCTGCGTCTTGAACGACTGGACCCCACGGATGCCGAGCGCGCGGCGCTGGTTCATGACCTGCTGGCGGGAAGCCAGTCGCAGGCGGGGCAGCGCGCCCTTGAAAGCATCATGGCCGAGCCCCATGTCAAAGCCGCTCCGGCGATCCTGCGTCCGCAAGAGGGCGATGCCGCCGCCGAGATCCTTGCCAATGCGCTGGACCGGATCGAGGCTCGCCGCGTCGCGCGTGACGAGATTGCCCGTGCCGAGGCCGAGATCCAGGGTCTGGCAGACGAGGGACTGACATGGCGCGTCGCGCAATCCGCCCGCGCCCGCCAGCAGGCGGATCATCCCTCGCTTTCGGACTTTTCCGATCTGGGAGAAGACCGCGCGGCGCTGTCGGCGCAGCTGAAGGCTGCGCTGGAAAACGAAATCTGGCGCAAGCCGCGCCGCTGACCGGGGTGCCGGATGAGGTCGGAGACGGCCGAATCACCGACGCCGAATCACGCTCGCCGCAAGTCCGGGCCGGGATTTGATTCCCGCCGCGACTTCGATAAAAACGGCCTAAAGCCGATCCCGATTCGCCGATTCGCGAATCACCGCTTCAAGGGAGCCAGCATGGCAGCCAACGACGACGACCAGAAGCCCGACACCAAGGACGACGATCACTCGCTGGACATGAGCCAGGCGGCGGTGAAGCGCATGATCGCCGAGGGGCGCGAGCGCGGCTTCATTACCTATGACCAACTCAATGCCGTCCTGCCGCCGGAGCAAGCCAGTTCCGACCAGATCGAGGACGTGATGTCGATGCTGTCCGAAATGGACATTCGCGTCGTCGAAAACGATGAGGAGGCGGACGACGGAGAGACGGGCGGCCAGGTCGCGACCACCAGCACCGGGTCGCGCGAGATTGCCGTCGCGACGACCGAGACCGAGAAGCTGGACCGCACCGACGACCCGGTACGGATGTATCTGCGCGAGATGGGTTCGGTCGAGTTGCTGTCGCGCGAGGGCGAGATCGCCATCGCGAAGCGCATCGAGGCTGGGCGCAACACCATGATCGCCGGGCTTTGCGAAAGCCCGCTGACCTTCAAGGCCATCACGATGTGGCGGCAGGAGCTTCTGGAAGAAGACATCCTTCTGCGCGACGTGATCGACCTTGAAACCACCTTCGGCCGCTCGATGGACGAAGAGGGTGAAGACGAGGAAGTCCTGACCGAAGAGACGCCGCGCGCCAATGCCGCCGGCCCGAGCACTGCCCGGGGCGAGGATGAGCTGGACGCCGACGGCAACCCGATGCGCCGGTCCGAAGACGAGGAAGAGGACGAGGACGGCCAGAACCTGTCGCTTTCCGCGATGGAAGCCACGCTGAAGCCCAAGGTTCTTGAGACGCTGGAAGCGATTGCGCAGGGCTATGAAGAACTGGCGCACATGCAGGACAACCGCATGTCCGCCACCCTGAACGAGGATGGCAGCTTCTCGGCCAAGGACGAGATCGCGTATCAGCTGCTGCGTTCGCGCATCGTTGCGCTGGTCAACGAACTGCACCTGCACAACAACCGGATCGAGGCGCTGGTCGACCAGATCTATGGCATCAACCGCCGCATCGTGACGATCGACTCGGGCATGGTGAAGCTGGCCGACGCGGCCCGCATCAACCGCCGCGAGTTCATCGACGCCTATCGCGGCGCCGAGCTTGACCCGACCTGGGTCGACCGCATGGCGGGCAACAAGGGTCGCGGCTGGCAGGTCCTGCTGGAGAAATCGCGCAGTCAAGTCGAGCAGCTTCGCGGCGACATGGCCATGGTCGGCCAGCATGTCGGCGTCGATATCGAGGAATTCCGCCGGATCGTGAACCAGGTCCAGCGCGGCGAGAAGGAAGCTCGCCAGGCCAAGAAGGAAATGGTCGAGGCGAACCTTCGCCTGGTGATCTCGATTGCTAAAAAATACACAAACCGTGGCCTGCAATTCCTTGATCTTATTCAGGAAGGCAATATCGGCCTGATGAAGGCCGTCGACAAGTTCGAGTATCGGCGCGGCTACAAGTTCTCGACCTATGCGACCTGGTGGATCCGTCAGGCGATCACGCGTTCGATCGCGGATCAGGCCCGGACAATCCGGATTCCGGTCCACATGATCGAGACGATCAACAAGCTGGTCCGCACCGGACGCCAGATGCTGCACGAGATCGGCCGCGAGCCGACCCCGGAGGAATTGGCCGAAAAGCTGCAGATGCCGCTGGAAAAGGTCCGCAAGGTGATGAAGATCGCCAAGGAGCCGATCTCTCTCGAAACCCCGATCGGGGACGAGGAAGACAGCCAGCTTGGCGATTTCATCGAGGACAAGAACGCGGTCCTGCCGCTGGATTCCGCCATTCAGGAAAACCTGAAGGAAACCACGACGCGCGTCCTCGCCAGCCTTACGCCGCGGGAAGAGCGGGTTCTGCGGATGCGCTTCGGCATCGGCATGAACACCGACCACACGTTGGAAGAGGTCGGCCAGCAGTTCAGCGTGACCCGCGAACGTATCCGTCAGATCGAGGCCAAGGCGCTGCGCAAGCTCAAGCACCCGTCTCGTTCGCGCAAGCTGCGGTCCTTCCTGGATCAGTAAGTGGAGACCTCTTTCTTTCTCTACCGGAGTCGGACTTCGCTGACCGCGAGGTCCACCGGCTGTGCGGATATCCTGGCCGAGTCGAGGGCGCGCAACAGCGTTCTGGACCTGACCGGCTATCTGCATCTTGAGGACGGTTCCTTCTATCAGTGGCTGGAAGGGCCGTCCGATGCGCTGGCCGATGTCGGCGACCTGATCGTTGCGGACCCCCGCCACCGCGATGTGGAATTCCTGTGGCAGGGCACCCAGCGCGGCCGGCAATTTTCGAATTGGAAGATGGGGTTTGGCACCTCGACTGCGGGGATCCTGTTCGACTGGGTGGCTGAACAGGGCGTCCAGGTCAGCGATCAGACCTCGTTCGCGCAGGGGTTGCTGGACTTCATGCTGTCTGAACTGCGCGCGGCCTCGGCCTGAACTTCCCCGATTTCCCTGGAGAAAATGGCCGTCCCGGTTCCTGTCGGGACGTCTGCTTCTTGCATTTCCGGGGTAAAAGGTGAACAGTTACGCCCAAGAAGAACGGCGGCCGCGGCGACGGCCCGGCGAAGGTGGGCAGAGTGACGGAACATATCCAGCAATGGCTTGCGATTGGCGATAACCTTCGGGTGCTGCTGATCCTGGCGCTTGCCGCCATCCTGGGCCTGGGGGCCGCGCTGTCGCGCATAAGGCGCTCATCCGAGCGCGCGGCCCGAGAGGCGGCGCTGGCCGAACAGGGCCTGCGCGCCCGGCTGGAGGAAGAGGGCCGCGCCACCCAGGACCATCTGCTGAAGATCAGCCGCATCGAGACCAAGGCCGAATCCCTAGCCCAACGTCTTCAGGAACTGGTGGAGGAGCGCGATGGCCTGACCGACGCGCTGCACCGGGAACGCAACCTTCTGGCGCAATCCCAGCGCCAGTTGGCCGAGGCGCGGCTTGCTTCGGACAAGGACCGCGAAGCGGCCGAGCGCGAGATCCTGACCCTGCGCGAGCTGCGCCAAGAGATGACCGGGCATTTCCGCCTGATGGCAAACGAGACCCTGCGCGTTCAGGGGGCCGAAATGCAGAAGTCCCACGGCGACCAATTGAACGCGCTGCTGACGCCGTTCCGCGATCAGGTGAACCGCTTCCAGACCGAGTTGCAGGCCCGCAACAAGGCTACCGACGAAGAACGCGCGCGCCTGAAGGAGCAGATCGAGTACCTGCACAAGCGTTCCGAACAGATTTCGCAAGAGGCGGTTGCGCTGACCCGCGCGCTGAAAGGCGACAGCCAGAAGCGCGGCGCCTGGGGCGAGATGATCCTGGAGCGCATCCTTGAGGATTCCGGCCTGATCGAAGGGACGCATTACCAGACCCAGACCAGCCATCGAGACGGTGACGGCAAGCTGTGGCGCCCGGATGTGATCGTGAAGATGCCGCAGCGCAAGCTGCTGGTGATCGACAGCAAGGTATCGCTGAACGCCTATGAAGAAGCCGTGAACGCCGAGGATCCGGTCGCGCGCGAAGCCGCCCTGCGGCGGCATGTCGCCTCGGTCCGGGGGCATGTCGCAAGCCTCGCGGCCAAGGGCTACCAGGCGCTGGATGACGGTTCGGTCGATTACGTGCTGATGTTCATCCCGGTCGAAGGCGCGTTTTCCGAGGCGCTGCGCGTTGATCCCGACCTGGCCCGCCACGCGATGGAAAACCGCGTGGGTTTGGCGACGCCGACCACGCTGATGCTGACGCTGCGCACCGTCGATCACATCTGGACAGTGGAACGGCGCGAATCGAACGCGATGCAGATCGCCGCGCGGGCCGGACAGCTTTACGACAAGCTGCATGGCTTCGTGTCCTCGATCGAAGAGGTGGGCGTGGCGCTGGACAAAGCGCAGAAAAGCCACGCCACCGCGATGGACCGACTGTCGCGCGGCTCGGGCAACGTCATCCGGCAAGCCGAGATGCTGCGCGAGTTGGGCGCGCGGACGCAGAAGCGTCTTGGCCTTGACCATGACGGCGGCAGCCTTCCGGCACCCGAAGAGGCAGCAGAGTGACGTTGACGCGGTTCCGCCTTCAGACGCGCGGACCCGCCTTGCATGAAATCACGCGCGATGTCGCGGGCTGGCTTTCCGCTATCCTCGCGGACGAGGGGGTGGTGACGCTGTTCGTGCGCCATACCTCGTGTTCGCTTCTGATTCAGGAAAACGCGGATCCCGATGTGCGCCGCGACCTGCTGAACTGGTTGGGCCGGATCGCACCCCCGGCGGTCGATCCCGCGATGGGCTGGATCACGCATCGCGCCGAAGGGCCGGACGACATGCCTGCGCATCTGAAGTCGGCGGTGCTGCCCACCAGCCTGCATATCCCGGTGGAAGGCGGAAGGATGGTTCTGGGGACGTGGCAGGGCATCTACCTGGTCGAGCATCGGCGCGCACCCCATCAACGAGAGGTCGTGGCGAAGTTTCAGGCAGGCTAAGCAACAGCATCGGGGACCGCTAAAACTCCTTTCACTTGTCGCGGCATTGTGGAAAATTTGCGCAACAAAAGCGGACCGTTCGCGGCAAGAAGGACAGGGCATGGCGACAGGTAGCCGATCGCAAGCGACACAGGGGCTGACCCTGATCTCTCCTCCGCTGGCCTATGCCGTCCTGGTCATGGCGGCGCCGCTGCTGACCATCCTGGCCTATTCCTTCCTGAAGGACGGCTATCTGACGGTGATCCGCGAATTCACTCTGGAGAACTATCGCGCGGTCTGGTCGGACCCGATCTTTCACACCATTTTGCGCCGTTCGCTGGGGGTGGCCGCGCTGGTCACGGCGGTTACGGTGCTCCTGGCCTTTCCGGTGGCCTATTTCCTCAGCTTCGCCGTCTCGGCCGAGCGCAAGTCGCTGTGGCTTTTCCTGATCACCATCCCGTTCTGGACCAGCTATCTGATCCGGGTTTTCCTGTGGAAGGTGATCCTGGGCTATAACGGGGTCATCAATTCGGGCCTGAAAACGCTTGGCATCATCGACCAGCCGCTGACCTTCATCCTGTATAACGTCAACTCGATGGTGATCACGCTGGCCCATGCCTATGCGCCCTTCGCGATCCTGCCAATCTTCATCGCGCTGGAAAAGATCGACCGCTCGCTACTTGAGGCTGGGCGCGACCTTGGCGAAAGCCGGGCAATGACGTTCTGGCGCGTGACCCTGCCGCTGGCGATGCCGGGTGTGGTCGCGGCATCGCTGATCGTCTTCATTCCGACCATCGGGGACTATGTGACCCCGGCGCTGATCGGGGGCGGCAAGATTCCGATGATCGCGAACATGATCCAGGCGCAGATGCTGGACCTGGACAACCGCCCGATGGGTTCGGCACTGGCTGTTTCGGCCATGCTGGTGGTCGCGATCCTCAGCCTTCTGTTCGTGGCCGTGAACCGCCGCTTCCTGAAGGTGCGGCAATGAAGGGCGGCGGGCTGCGGATCTATGCGATCGCCTATCTTCTGTTCCTGTACGCGCCGATCCTGCTGCTGCCGGTCTTTGCGTTCAATGCGGGGACCGTGATCACCTTTCCGCTGAAGGGGTTCACCACGCAGTGGTTCGTCCAGATGTTCGAGAACGCGTCGATGCGGCGCGCACTGATGAATTCGCTGACCATTGCCGTCTCCTCGTCGATCTTCGCGACATGCCTTGGCGTCTTTGCCGCGCGCGCCTCGACCCGGTTCGAGTTTCCGGGCAAGGGTGCGATCATGGGCCTGATCATGCTGCCGCTGGTCCTGCCCGAGATCATCGTCTCGATCTCGCTTCTGGTGGTTCTGCTGTCGATCGGCATCAAGCTGAACATCCTGACGGTGATCCTGGGCCACACGCTGATCTGCATGCCCTATGCGACGGTCATCCTCAGCACCGCGTTCAACTCGCTCGACCGCTCACTGGAGGAGGCGGCCTATGACCTTGGCGAAACGAAATGGAGCGCCTTCCGGCTAGTCATCCTGCCGCTGGTCATGCCGGGGATCATTTCCTCGCTGCTGATGAGCTTCACGATCAGCCTGGACGAATTCATCATCGCCTTCTTCCTGGCCGGGAACGAGCCGACGCTGCCGACCTATATCTTCAGCCAGCTGCGCTTTCCAAAGCAGACACCGATGATCATGGCGCTGGGAACGGTGCTGGTCTTCATGTCCATCATCCTTTTGACCATCGCCGAATATTTCCGCCGTCGCGGCCTTGCCAAGACCGGCGCCAAGGATACCGGAGGCTTCTTGTGACCACGCCCAGCAGCAGCACCGCCGCGCATCGCGCCAGGACCGCGACGGCGCGTCCGATGATCGAGATCAAGGGGGTCCAGAAGCATTACGGCGACTATCACGCCTTGCGGGGCATCGATCTGACCATCCGCGCGGGCGAGTTCTTCTCGCTGTTGGGGCCATCGGGTTGCGGCAAGACTACGCTTCTGCGCACGATCGCCGGGTTCGAGGACATTTCCGAAGGGGTGGTCCTGATCGACGGGCAGGACATGGACGGTGTGCCGGCGAACAGCCGCCCGACCAATATGGTCTTTCAGTCCTATGCGATCTTTCCGCACCTGACCGTGGCTGAAAATGTCGGCTTTGGCCTGCGCCGGGATCCGCGCTCGAAGGCCGAAAAGGCCGCCGCGGTCGAGCAGGCGCTGGAGATGGTGGGGCTGAAGGGGTATGGCAAGCGCGCCTCGCACGCGCTGTCGGGCGGGCAGCGGCAGCGCGTGGCTCTGGCCCGCGCGCTGATCCTGAAGCCCAAGGTGCTGCTTCTGGACGAGCCGCTTTCGGCACTGGACCGCAAGATGCGCGAACAGATGCAGGTTGAACTGATCAAGCTGCAACGCCAGGTGGGCATCACCTTCGTCCTTGTCACCCATGACCAGGAAGAGGCGCTGGTCATGTCCGATCGCATCGCGGTCATGTTCGAGGGACAGATCGCCCAGCTTGACGGGCCCGAGGCGCTGTATGCGCGCCCGACCAGCCGCCGAGTCGCGAATTTCATCGGCGTGATGAACTTCCTGCCCGCCCGCATCCTGGGCGAGACGCAAGATGGGATCGAGGTCGAGGTTTCGGGCCTGGGCCGGGTGGTGATTCCGGCCAGAAACGTCAGCAGCGCCGATCCCGGGGACGACGGCCCCTCGATCGGGTTCCGGCCCGAGGCGGTATCGCTTCTGTCCGCGTCGCAATCGGGGCAGGGCAGGGTCACGGGGGGCGTCATCGACGAGGTCGTCTATTATGGCGACATGACCTATTACGACGTCCGGCTGGACGGCTCGGCCAGTTTCGACGGCAAGGCACGGCCCGTCCGCATCGCCATGCGCAACGTCTTTGGTCGCGAAGTGCAGGATGTCGGAACACGCGCGAATGTGAGTTGGTCGCCGGGTTCGCTGGTGCTTTTCCGCTGATTCAAGGCGTTGGCGGCAAGATATCGCCACGCCGCATTTGCGACCTGCGGCCAGCCGTGCCACGTTCGAAAGGCAATGCAACAGACGGAGATCCATAATGATCGCACGTTCCGCCATTCTTCCCGCACTCGCCTTGGCCGCTTCGGCGCTGACCGCAGGCATCGCCCTTGCGCAAGAGGCCGCGCCCGCGGCTCCTGCCGCCCCGGCGACGACCCAGGCTCCTGCGGCGGCGCCCGTGCAGGACAATGGTGCTGCATATGAAAGCGCGCGCAACCAGTTGGGTGTGCTGACCTATTGCCAGCAAAAGGGCTTCATCGACGGCAAGGCGGTCGAGACCCAGACCAAGCTCCTCGCCATGATCCCGGCCGGTGACACCGCCAAGGGCGACGCCGCCGAGGCGAAGGGCAAGGAAGGCACCGTTTCCGCAATGGGGGTTGAGCGTTCGCTGGCGGATGCTGCCACCGAGCAGAAGACGACCGAGGAAGCGCTCTGCAAGCAGATGGACACCCTGCTGCAACAGCTTGCCGCACAGGTGCCCAGCTAGGGCGCAAAAGGGTTTGGCGGCAGTTCCGGTTTCGAGTCGCTCCGGCCGGGGCCTGCCATTCCGGGGTCGGTCCTTTGCGATGGGGGCCGGCCCCACTTCGTTCAGAAGGGGGGCAGTCCGACCTGCACCTTCTTCGGCAATCCCGTCCGCACCAGGCGATAGCTGTGGCGGATGCGGTGGGCCAGCTCGTCCGGCGCCGAATCAAGGGGCAGGGCGACCCAGCTTCGGTGCAGGTAAGGGGCGTGTTCGGCAACGCCGGTTTCGATCAGGAAGGCGGCAAGTTCGGCGCTTTCGGTCTTGACCGCGACATGGGTGCCAGCGGTGCCCGTCACGGCAAAGGTCTTGCCACCGATTTTCCAGCAATCATGGCCTCCGCCCCAGGGGTCGGACCATTCGGCCCCCGGTTGCGCGGCACATATCTCGTTGACTAGGTCTCGGCTCATGATGCGAGTTTTGCAGCGTCTCTTGGCAGAGACAAGACGATGGTTTAAGGCAGCGGCATGAAGCTGCACGCCGCCACCATCCGTTGCATCATTACCGGCTGAAAATTCAGGCGGGCGTTACTTCGTGACCTATGACGCCCGCGCCGGGAGAGGTTCGGGATGCCCAATTTCGAGGGAAGTCATGGTCGATATCAGACTGACGAATACCAAGACCCGGGGGAAAGAGGTCTTCCGGCCGCTGGACCCCGAAAACGTGCGGCTTTATCTGTGCGGCCCGACGGTCTATGACCGCGCGCATCTGGGTAATGCCCGTCCCGTCGTGGTGATCGACGTGCTGGTGCGGCTGCTGCGCGAAGTCTATGGCGCCGGGAACGTGACCTATGTGCGCAATTTCACCGATGTCGATGACAAGATCAACGCCAGCGCCGCTGCCCGCAAGGCAGCCGGCGCGCCCGGCACGCTTGAGGATCTGATCCGCGAACGGACCGAGGAAACCATTGCCTGGTATCACGCCGACATGGACGCGCTGGGGGCGGAGCGCCCCGATCACGAACCGCGCGCGACCGATTACATCCAGCAGATGATCGACATGATCGGCACGCTGATCGCGCAGGGGCACGCCTATGCAGCCGAAGGGCATGTGCTGTTCGATGTGCGCTCTTTCCCCGAATACGGTCGCCTTTCGGGCCGGTCGGTCGATGACATGATCGCGGGCGCGCGGGTCGAGGTCGCACCCTTCAAGGGCGATCCGATGGATTTCGTGCTGTGGAAGCCGTCCGATGCCGACCTGCCGGGCTGGGACAGCCCCTGGGGTCGGGGACGTCCGGGCTGGCATATCGAATGCTCGGCCATGGCCTATGAGCTGCTGGGCGAAAGCTTCGACATTCATGCGGGCGGGATCGACCTGCAATTCCCCCACCACGAGAACGAGATCGCGCAAAGCTGCTGCGCCCATCCGCATGGCGATTTCGCCCGCGTCTGGCTGCATAACGAGATGCTTCAAGTTGAAGGCAAGAAGATGTCCAAATCGCTGGGCAATTTCTTCACCGTCCGCGACCTGCTGGAAAAGCGTGTGCCGGGCGAGGTGATCCGCTTCGTCCTGCTGTCGACGCATTACCGCAAGCCGATGGACTGGACAGCCGACAAGGCCCAGGCGGCCGAGGATACCCTGTGGGACTGGCGCGTCCTGACCAAGGGGGTCGAACCCGCCCCCGCGCCCGATCCCCGCATCATCGAGGCGCTGGCCGATGACCTGAACACCGCAGGCGCAATCGCGGTGCTGCACGGCTTGCGTGATGATCCGGCGTTGCTGCTGGCCTCGGCACGCTTCCTGGGTCTGCTGCAGCCCGAAATGGGCGACTGGATGCGGCACGATCTTGCCAGCATCGCGAACGTCAATTTTTCGGTCAAGGACGCGTTGGAAGAATTGACCCAGAAGCTGACCGATCTGCGGGTCGAGGCGATGCAGACCAAAAGCTTCGGCTCGGTCGACGCGCTGAAGACGGCGCTGACCGAGGCGGGCGTGGAGGTACGCATGTCAAAGGCCGGGGTCGAGCTGCTGGCTGGGCCGCGGCTTGATGTCTCTCGGCTGGGGGCACTGCTGTGACCGATCGCCTTTATCTTTACGACACCACCTTGCGTGACGGGCAGCAGACGCAGGGCGTGCAGTTCTCTTCCGCCGAAAAGGCCGAGATCGCGCGGATGCTGGACCAGCTTGGCGTCGATTATATCGAGGGCGGCTGGCCGGGCGCAAATCCGACCGACAGCGACTTCTTCGCCTCGGCCCCCACGACCCGTGCGACGATGACCGCCTTCGGCATGACCAAGCGCGCGGGGCGTTCGGCGGAGAATGACGACGTGCTGGCGGCCGTCATGGATGCGGGTACGCCCGCGGTCTGTCTGGTGGGCAAGACCCATCCGTTTCACGTTCGTGAGGCATTGGGCATCACGCTGGACGAGAACCTGCAGAACATCAGCGCCTCGGTCGCGCATCTGGTCGCCTCGGGACGCGAGGCGCTTTTCGATGCCGAGCATTTCTTTGACGGTTATGCCGATGACCCGGATTACGCGCTGTCCTGCCTTCGGGCCGCGCTGACATCGGGCGCGCGCTGGATCGTTCTTTGCGACACGAATGGCGGCACCCTGCCAGCACAGGTCGGGCGCATCGTGCAGGAGGTGATCGCAGCGGGCATTCCGGGTGACAGGCTGGGCATTCATTGCCATGACGACACCGGCAACGCAGTCGCCTGCACGCTGGCTGCGGTCGAGGCGGGCGTGCGCCAGATTCAGGGCACGCTGAATGGGCTGGGGGAGCGTTGTGGCAATGCCAGCCTGACCACGCTGATCCCGACGCTGCTGCTGAAGGAACCCTATCGCTCGATCCTGCGCACCGGCGTTTCGGGCGAGGGGCTGGGGGCGCTGACCCGCATCTCGCGTCGGCTGGACGAGATCCTGAACCGCGCCCCGCTGCGTGCCGCGCCCTATGTCGGGGCGTCGGCCTTTGCGCACAAGGCCGGGTTGCATGCCAGCGCGATCCTCAAGAACCCGGCGACCTACGAGCATGTGGAACCGGCGGTGGTGGGCAATGCGCGCATCATCCCGATGTCCAATCAGGCGGGGCAGTCGAACCTGCGCGCGCGTCTGGCCGAGGCGGGCATCATCGTCGAACGCGACGACCCGGCTCTTGCCCGCATCCTCGATCTGGTCAAGAGCCGCGAGGATGACGGCTACGCCTATGACGGCGCGCAGGCGAGCTTTGAACTGCTCGCGCTGACCGAACTCGGCCGGATGAAGAAATTCTTCGAGATCGATCGCTACCGCGTCACTGTCGAGCGCAGGAAGAACGCCCTCGGCCGCCGGATCACCGTCTCCGAGGCGGTGGTCGTTGTCCGTATCGGGGACGAACGAATGTTGTCCGTCAGTGAAAGCATGGACGAAGAGGGTCAGGACCGCGGCCCGGTCAACGCGCTTTCCCGCGCGCTGGCCAAGGACCTTGGGCCCTATCAGTCCCATATCGAGGACATGCAGCTTGTCGATTTCCGCGTCCGCATCACCGCGGGCGGCACCGATGCCGTCACCCGCGTCATCATCGACAGCGCCGACGGGCAGGGGAACCGCTGGTCGACGGTCGGTGTCTCGCACAACATCGTGGACGCAAGTTTCGAGGCGCTGGTCGATGCCATCCGCTGGAAGCTGATCCGCGACGGGGTGACACCGGCATGAGCCTTGACCATTGCGCCGAGCAGCTCAGGGAGCATGATCCAGAGCGGTTCGGCATCTGCCTCCTTTCCCCTGCCGAGGCGCGTCCGCGCCTGTTGACGCTCTATGCGCTGAACCTGGAGCTGGCACGAACGCCACTTGCCTCGAACGAGCCGCTGATCGCCGAAATGCGTGTGCAGTGGTGGATCGAGCGGCTGGAAGCCATCGCCGAGGGGCAGGTCGCGTCCCACGAAATCCTGACGCCCTTGGCCGAGGCCTGGGGTCCGCGGGCGGCGGCCTTTGCCGTGCTGGCCGAGGGGCGCCGCCGCGACAGCGCGCGTGAGCCGCATGACGGTCCCGGGGCCGTTGCGGCCTATGTGCGGGAAACGGCGGTGCCGCTAATGGAATTCGCCGCCGAGGCCCTTGATGGGCCGCTGGCGGCGACGCCTGCGATTGCCGCTCAGGCCGAGGGGTTGGGCCTCGCAAGCTGGCTTGCAGCACTTCCCGCGTTGCAGGGTCTGGGGCTGGGCCTATGGGATCCGTCGGCGGAAGCCCTGTCGCAAATCGCGCGGGATGCGCGTGGAAAGCTCACCGAGGCGCGCGACCTGCGCCGAGATGTGCCCCGCGCGCTGGCTCCGGTCCTCTTTCCCGGTGCGGGCGTGAAGCTCGTTCTGGATGCGGCGCCGAACGGGCTGGAGGCGTTGGCCGCGGCGCAGCCGTCGGAGTTCCGAAAGCGGCTGGCGCTTGGTGCCTTCGCGCTGACACATCGCTGGTGGATATGAAAAGGGCGGCCGATTGGCCGCCCTGTCCGCATGTCGGTTCTGCGATCAGCCGCGCAGGATGCTGCGCCCGGCATACTCTGCCGAGGCACCCAGCATTTCCTCGATGCGGATCAGCTGGTTGTACTTCGCGAGCCGGTCGGAACGCGCGAGGCTGCCGGTCTTGATCTGGCCGCAATTCGTCGCGACGGCGAGGTCGGCGATGGTCGCATCCTCGGTCTCGCCCGAGCGGTGCGACATTACCGAGGTGTAGCGTGCGCGGTCGGCCATGCGCACGGCGTCAAGCGTCTCGGTCAGGGTGCCGATCTGGTTGACCTTGACCAGCAGCGAGTTGGCGCAGCCTTTCGCGATGCCTTCAGCCAGTCGGACGGGGTTGGTCACGAACAGGTCGTCGCCGACCAGCTGCACGCGGTCGCCCAGCGTGTCGGTCAGCAGCTTCCAGCCGTCCCAGTCATCTTCCGAGCAGCCGTCCTCGATCGACAGGATCGGGTAGTCGTTGCACAGCGCCTCAAGATAGGCGACGTTTTCGGCCGGGGTCAGGGACTTCCCTTCGCCCTTCATCTCGTATTTGCCGCCCTTGAAGTATTCGGTCGACGCGCAGTCGAGCGCCAGCATGATGTCGTCGCCGGGCTGGTAGCCTGCTTTTTCGATCGCCTTCAGGATGAAGTCGAGCGCATCGCGGGCCGACGAAAGGTTCGGGGCAAAGCCACCCTCGTCGCCGATCCCGGTCGAGAGACCTGCCGCCGACAGTTCCTTTTTCAGGGTGTGGAAGACTTCCGAGCCCATGCGGACGGCCTCGCGGATGTTTTCCGCGGCCACAGGCATGATCATGAATTCCTGGATGTCGATCGGGTTGTCGGCATGCTCGCCGCCATTGATGATGTTCATCATCGGCACCGGCAGGATGCGCGCGCCCGTGCCCCCGACATAGCGGTAAAGCGGCTGTGCGCTGGCTTCGGCTGCGGCCTTGGCCACGGCCAGCGAGACCCCGAGGATCGCGTTCGCGCCAAGACGGCCCTTGTTCGCGGTGCCGTCGATCTCGATCATCAGGCGGTCGATGCCGATCTGGTCGGTCACGTCCTCGCCGATCAGGTTTTCGGCGATCTCGCCATTCACGGCGGCGACGGCCTCCAGCACCCCCTTGCCCATGTAGCGCGACTTGTCGCCATCGCGCTTCTCGACGGCCTCATGGGCGCCAGTCGAAGCGCCCGAGGGCACCGCGGCGCGGCCCATCGTGCCGTCTTCCAGCGTGACATCGACCTCGACGGTCGGGTTGCCGCGGCTGTCCAGGATCTCGCGTGCGAAAATGTCGATGATGGCGGTCATGTCCGTCCCTCTCGTGACAAGGTTTGCGCAGATGTGTAGCGGCCTTCGCGCGTGCAGAAAAGTTCATTCGGCAGGGTTATCGCTCACACGGCCCATGATCCCGGGTTCGGGGGCGGCGGACCAGGGTTCCAGCGCCAGATCCGCCCAGATCGGCAGATGATCCGAGGCCTGGCGCGCGATATCGCTGTCCCAGACGCCCGAATCCACCACCTCGATCCCGCGCGAGACGGCGAACCGGTCATAGCGCAGGCGGGGAAACGGGGCGGGCCAGCTGGGACCGGGGGCCAGAACATGCATCGGCTCCAGCGCCTCAAGCCCGCGATTGTCGTGCCATTCGTTGAAATCGCCCGTCAGGATAAGGCGGTCGTGGCCCATGCGCCCGGCCTGGGCAACGATGCGGCGCAATTGCGCCCGACGGGACGATCGCGCCAGCCCCAGATGCACTGCGATGATGGTGATCCCCGGAATGCGCAGCGCCAGCGCGCCCCGCGGCTCAATCCCCGGCAAGGGAAGGCGGCGGACAGTCGCCTGCTCCATCAGTTCCGGACGCAGCAGGATGGTCTGGCCATGCCAGCCCAGCGAATTCGAGCCTGTCGGGTTGAAGACCGCCGGGACCATGCCCGTCGCTTCCTGGATCAGCGCGCGGGGCAGGGCCTCGGGCCGGCGGCCCAGGCGAAAATCGACCTCTTGCAGGGCGATGACATCGGGCTTGATGTCCGCGATCACTTGCAGGTTGCGTTCAGGTGCATGTGGCCCCGTCATGCCCCTGCACTTGTGCAGGTTATAGCTGGCCAGTCTGATGCGGTCCGTTTGTGACGACATGGGGCCTTTCGATGATCAGGTGCCGCAGAAGGTGCGTTGGACGATCTCATCCGGTTCGGGCGGGCGGGACAAGTCGTCCCATTCCGGGCGATCCGCAAAGGGGTCGCGCAGCGCCGCATCCAGCCGATGGAACAGGGTGAAATCGCCCTCATCCCGCGCAGCGGCAATCGCCTGCTCGATGCGGTGATTGCGCGGAATGCGCCGCGGGTTGGCTCGGGCCATGACTTCGGGCGCATCGGAGAGGGGCGCGATCCGCGCCTGCCAATCAGCGGCCCAGGCGTCAAAGGCGGCCCGGTCGACGAACTGGTCCCGCGCCGTGCCATCGCCAAGCGCCGCGAAGGTGGTGGTGAAATCCGCGCGCTCCGCAGCCATCAGGTTCAGCAGGCGTTCGACCAACTCTCGGTCGTCGGGGCGGGTCGACGCGATGCCCAGCTTGGCGCCGAAGCGGCGCAGCCATTCGCGCTGGTAAAGTTCGGGGAAGGAATGGACGATCCGCGTGGCCTCGGTCACGGCCTCGTCGTCATTGCCCATCAGGGGCACCAGGCAGCTTGCCAGCTGTGCCAGGTTCCAGACCGCGATCCGCGGCTGTTCGTTCCAGGCATAACGCCCTTGCGCGTCGATCGAGGAAAACACCTTGTCCGGCTGGTAGCCGTCGATGAAGGCGCAGGGGCCGTAATCGATGGTTTCACCGGAAACGGACATGTTGTCGGTGTTCATGACCCCGTGGATGAAGCCAAGCCCCATCCAGCAGGATATGGTGTAGGCCTGCGCCTCTACCACGCGTTGCAGCAGGTCGGCCGCGCCCGAGGCGTCCGGGTAATGGCGCGCGATGACGTGTTCCGCCAACAGGCGCAGCCGTTCGCGATCGCCGCGCGCGGCATAGAACTCGAAGGTGCCGACACGGATATGACTTGCCGCGATCCGGGTCAGGACCGCGCCCGGCAGCACGGTTTCGCGGATCACCGTCTCGCCCGTCGTCACGGCGGCCAATGCGCGCGTGGTCGGGACGCCGAAAGCCGCCATGAATTCGCTGACCAGATATTCGCGCAGGACCGGACCCAGCCAGGCGCGGCCGTCCCCCCGACGCGAAAAGGGTGTCGGCCCTGCTCCCTTCAGCTGGATGTCGAAGCGCGCGCCGTCGGGGGCCACGATCTCGCCCAGCAGTACTGCGCGTCCGTCGCCAAGCTGCGGAGAGAAGCCGCCGAACTGGTGCCCGGCATAGGCCTGGGCGATCGGCTCGGCACCTTTGGGCAAGACGTTTCCCGACAGCATCTGCAATCCTTCAGGCCCGGCCAGCCAGTCGGCATCAAGGCCAAGGCGGCTTGCGAGTGGCAGGTTCAGCGCGATCAGTGCCGGGTCGCGCACGGGGGTGGGCGCGGTCCGGGTGAAGAATCCTTCGGGCAGTCGGGCATAGCTGTTGTCGAAGTGGATCATCTCGACCCTCCTTTCGACCTTATCTAGCCTTCATTGCAGAAATGTTAAGGGCGCAGGCACGCGCTCTAGTGCGAGATGCTGCCGGAAAACAGGTTCACCACGATCACACCGGCAATGATCAGCCCAAGCCCGATGATCGCCGCCACGTCCAGCCGCTGGCCAAAGACGAAAAGCCCGATCAGCGAGACAAGGACGATGCCCAGCCCGCTCCAGATTGCATAGGCGATGCCAAGGGGCATGGCGCGCAGTGCGTGGGACAGGAAGTAGAACGATCCCGCATAGCAAAGCCCCATCATCAGGGTCGGGACCAGCCGCGTAAACTGCTCGCTGCGTTGCAGGAAGGTGGTTCCGGTGACTTCCAGAACGATCGCGACGATCAGGGTGGCATAGGTCAGGATCGGCATCTTGTCTCTCCACGGGCGCTCGGGCGATCTAGCCCAAGCCTGCCGGGAATGTCACGCTGCCCTTGAACCGGATACGCGATATGCGTATCCCAGTGTTTTGCCGCTGTAAGGATGCTGTCGTGAAGTTCCTCGATCTCGCCAAGGTCTATGTCCGCTCGGGTGGCGGAGGCGCGGGATGCGTGTCCTTCCGTCGCGAGAAATTCATCGAGTATGGTGGCCCCGATGGCGGCGACGGTGGCCGCGGTGGCGATGTCTGGGCAGAAGCGGTCGAAGGGTTGAATACCCTGATCGACTTCCGCTTCCAGCAGCATTTCTTCGCCAAGTCCGGCCAGCACGGCATGGGGTCGCAGCGCACGGGCGCTTCGGGCGATGACGTCGTGCTGCGCGTGCCCGTCGGGACCGAGATCCTGGACGAGGATCAGGAAACCATCATCTGCGACCTGACCGATCCCGGCCAGCGCGTTCTTCTGGCCAAGGGCGGCAATGGCGGTTTCGGCAACCTGCATTTCAAAAGCTCGACCAACCGCGCACCCCGCAATGCCAATCCGGGCCTGGCTGGAGTCGAACGGACGCTGTGGCTGCGCCTGAAGCTGATCGCCGATGCCGGGCTTCTGGGTCTGCCGAATGCCGGCAAGTCGACCTTCCTGTCGGCCGTGTCGAATGCCCGCCCGAAGATCGCCGATTATCCCTTCACCACGCTTCACCCGAACCTGGGCGTCGTCGGCATCGATGCGCATGAATTCGTCATGGCTGACATTCCCGGCCTGATCGAGGGCGCGTCCGAAGGTCGTGGCCTCGGCGACCAGTTTCTGGGTCATGTCGAACGCTCGCGTGTGCTTCTGCATCTGATCGACGGAACGTCCGAGGACGTGGCCGGCGATGCGCGGACCATCCTTGCCGAGCTTGCCGCCTATTCCCCGGCGCTGGCCGAGAAACCGCGCGTCACGGTTCTGAACAAGATCGACGCCCTTGACCCCGAGATGATCGAGGAACGCCGCGCCGCGCTTGAGGCCGAGATCGGCGGGCCGGTCCATCTGATGTCGGGCGTCTCGCGCGAAGGTGTGGCGACGGTACTGCGCGCGCTCTGGTCCGAAATCGCACCCTCGCGCAAGCCGTTGCGTCAGGAAGACAGTGGGTCGTGGCAGCCGTGATACCGGAACTGGGCCGCGCGCAGCGGCTGGTGGTCAAGATCGGTTCGGCCCTGCTGGTGGGCGCTGACGGTCTGCGCGGCGAATGGCTGCGTGCGCTTTGCGATGACGTGGCACAGGCGCGGCGACGGGGGACGGATATTGTTCTCGTCTCGTCGGGGGCCATCGCGCTTGGCCGCCAGGTCCTGGGTCTTCCGGCAGGGCCGCTGCGGGTCGAGCAGTCGCAGGCAGCCGCCGCGGTCGGCCAGATCCGTCTGGCTCGCGCCTATGAAGAGGCTCTGGTGCCCCATGGCGTCACCACGGCGCAACTGCTGGTCACGCTGGACGACACAACCGATCGCCGCCGCTATCTAAACAGCCGCGCGACCATGCAGACGCTGCTGGGCCTTGGCGTCGTTCCGATCGTGAACGAAAATGACACCGTCGCCACGGACGAGATCCGCTATGGCGACAACGATCGTCTTGCCGCGCAGATCGCCGTGACATGCGGCGCCGACCAGCTGCTTCTGCTGTCGGATGTGGACGGGCTTTACACCGCCAATCCCAAGACCGATCCCACGGCCCGCCATCTGCCGGTGGTCGACCAGATCACGCCCGAGATCGAGGCCATGGGCGGCGACCCGATATCGGGTCTCAGCAAGGGCGGGATGAAGACGAAGCTGATGGCCGCCCGCACCGCGGTCGCCGGCGGCTGTGCAATGGCAATTGCCGAAGGCTCGGTCCTGCATCCCCTGCGCAATGTCGCCGAGGGTGCGCGCGTGACCTGGTTCCTGCCCGACTCGGATCCGCATGCAGCGCGCAAACGCTGGATCGCGGCGATGAAGCCCAAGGGTGAAATCGTGGTCGATGCAGGCGCGGCCGTGGCTTTGTCGAACGGCAAGTCGCTGCTCCCGGCGGGAGTCAGCGCGGTCTCGGGACGCTTCGGACGGGGCGATCCGGTCTCGGTCCTCGACAGCCGCGGGGCGCGGCTCGCGGCCGGGCTTGTGCGCTATTCCTCGACCGAAGCCCGCGCCATCGCCGGCCATCGCAGTGACGAGATCGAATCGATCCTGGGCTATCCGGGCCGCGCGGCGCTGATCCATCGCGACGACATGGTGATCTAGGGCCCAGGACGGCTCGCTCTACGAGCGTGTTCAGCCTTGCATGGGTATTTTAGAAACGGTGAAGAACGGGTGCGACGAGTTCACCGTTTTCCAAATACTCCTGCGGCGCGTCCATCCGCGGGGCGACTAGTCGACTGGACTGGCCTTTACCACCGCGCGGTGCTGTTGGCCCAGCCTGCGGATTTGTGAGAACTGCGCCGCGTTCGGCGCGGGGGCGGGCAGGGCCAGGACGGCTTCGCGCAGCATCTGGATGCCGTCCTCACTGCGGGCAGGCAAGGTCGAGGCCGGGATCGGCGTGCCGATGGTCACACGATAGGGCTGGGAGGTCTTGTTCAACACCTCGTTGAACAGCGTGACATCGCGCAGTGTCGCGTGAAGCAGATCCAGCAGATAGAACAGTGTCGAGTTCCGAGCCCGGATCTGTAGCGGGATTACCGGCACGTCGAACTTCTTTGCGATCATTGCGGCGCTGGCCATCCAGGGGCGTTCGTGCAGTGTCAGGCCGCGACGCTTGGCCAGCCGTCCCGAGGGAAAGATCAGCCCTATCCGACCTCGCTCAAGCGCCTTGCGCGTGTAATCCATTGTCGCGCGCGTCTTGGCATGGCTGCGCTTTTCGACCCGCCATTCGACCGGGGCGATCAGGCTGCCGCATTGCGGAAGAACCCGCATGATGTCGTGATTGGCATAGATGAACAGGTCATCACGCACCGCCGAGACGACTGCGTTCAGCACGATCCCGTCCGCAATTCCCGTCGGGTGGTTCGACACGATCAGGGCCGGGCCAGTGGCCGGAATATGTTCCAGGCCCTCGACCTTCAGGTCCCGGATGATGAGCTGCGCAAGGCGACGCATGATCTCATCCGTGGGCAGGTCGCGGAATTCTGCGCCAAGCTCGACGGTGCGATCATAGCGCAGAAGCCACATCAGCCCCCGCCGTGCGAAGTCATGGTGCCAACGCGTTGAAAACAGCCAAGGTGCCCGCTCGTGGATCAGCGGATCAAGGCGTTGTTTCATGTCCTCGCGGGCATCCATGCTGGCAGTATTGCCGTGGCCGGCGGTGGCTGCAAGGGCCGTTCACACCACTTCAGGCTGCGCCGGCAAGGATGCGCGTAACCATCTCGGATGTGTTGCGCGAAAGCCCCGGCATGGCCGCGATGCGTCGAAGCGCCGCACGCGCCTTGTCCTGCCGTCCGGTGTCATAGCGCGAGATGGTTTCGAATGCCGAGCACATGCGTGCCGTGGTCTGCGGGTTGACCGGATCAAGCTTCATCAACCAGTCGGCCAGGAAATCGTAACCCGAACCGTCGGCTGCGTGGAAACCCGCATGGTTTGCCGTCAGGCCCGAAATCAGCGCGCGGAAACGGTTGGGGTTCTTCCAGTCGAAATCCGGGCGGGCGGCCAATGCGCGCGCGCGGGCGACCGCCTTTTCGGGCGCGGCACGCAAAGGCTGGACCATGAACCACTTGTCCATCACCAGCCGGTTGTCACGAAATTCGGCTGCAAACCGCGCCAGCGCGTCGGCGTCGCGGTCAAGCGCGATCAGCTGTTCCAACGCGCCCTGCCGTTCGGTCATGTTCCCGGCATCGGCGAACAGGGTGTCGGCCCGGTTGCCGTCATCGAGGCGACCAAGATAGCCCAGGCAAGCGAGCCGCAGGCTGCGCCGTGCCGATCCGTCCGCGTCCGGGCGATAGGGCCCTTGAGGGGCCATCGCGTCGAACAGCCGGGTCAGCGCAACTTCATGCGCCTCGGCAATGTCCTGGACAAGACCGCGACGGGCGGCATGGATCGCATCGGGATCCGGGACCGCACCCGAGGCCGCGATCGTGGTCGCGATTTCCTCTTCCCCCGGCAGAGACAGGCAAAGCGCGGCAAAGGCCGGGTCGGCTTCCGCATCGTCAAGAAGACCGCCAAGTGCGCGGATCAGCGCCTCGCCGCCTGCCTTGCCACGGGTGCGGTCGATCAGGGCGTCCAGCGCCAGGTCATGGCCCGCCTGCCAGCGCGCGCAGGGGTCGGTGTCATGGGCCAGAAGCAGGGCCTGTTCGTCTGCGGTCATCTCGCGCGCCACCGTCACCGGGGCAGAGAAGCCGCGCAGCAGCGAGACGACCGGGCGCGCGCCCAGCCCTTCGAACGAGAAGCTCTGCCGCTCCTCGGTCATCTCCAGCACCGTGGTCGGCAGTACTTCGTCCCCATTCGGGCCGATCAGGCCAAGGACGATCGGGATGACGCGGGCGGGCTTTTCGGCCTGACCCGGCGTCGGTGCGGTATGCTGGCGGAAATTCAGCACCAGCTTGCCGTTGGCCCATTCCTCGGTCAGGGACAGGCGCGGCGTGCCAGCATCGGTGTACCAACGCTTGAATTGCACAAGATCGCGGCCGGTCGCGTCCTGAAACACTGCGATCCAGTCCTCGATCGTGCAGGCCTGCCCGTCATGGCGGTCGAAATACAGGTCCAGCGCCTTGCGATAACCTTCGTCGCCGACCAGGCGCTTCAGCATCCCGATGACCTCGGCGCCCTTTTCATAGACGGTCGCCGTGTAGAAGTTGTTGATTTCCTGATAGTGATCGGGGCGCGGCGGATGGGACAGCGGGCCCGCATCCTCGCGGAACTGACGCGCGCGTAGGGTCTGCACGTCGTGGATGCGCTTGACCGCGGCCGAGCGCATGTCGCTGGTGAACTGCTGGTCGCGGAAGACCGTGAGTCCCTCTTTCAGGCAAAGCTGGAACCAATCGCGGCAGGTGATGCGGTTGCCGGTCCAGTTGTGGAAATACTCGTGACCGATCACGCCCTCGATGCGTTCGTAATCGCCATCGGTCGCGGTTTCGGCAGTGGCGAGAACCAGCTTCGAATTGAAGATGTTCAGCCCCTTGTTCTCCATCGCGCCCATGTTGAAATCATCGACGGCGACGATGTTGAACACGTCCAGATCGTATTCGCGGCCATAGGCCTCTTCGTCCCATTTCATCGACCGGATCAGAGATTCCATCGCATAGCCTGCGCGCGGCTCGTCGCCGGGACGAACCCAGACGTTCAGCGCGACCTTGCGGCCGGAGGCGGTGGTGAAGCTGTCGGGAATGGCCCGCAGGTCGCCCGCGACCAGCGCGAACAGATAAGCGGGCTTCGGCCAGGGATCGTGCCACGAGGCATGACCCGGCGCGGTGTTGACGGGATTGCCGTTCGACAGCAGCACGGGCTTGTCGGAGTGGATCTCGACCCGGAAGGGAGCCATCACGTCGGGACGGTCGGGATACCAGGTGATGTGGCGGAAGCCCTCGGCCTCGCATTGGGTGCAGAACATGCCGCCCGACAGATACAGGCCCTCCAGCGCGGTATTCGCCTCGGGATCTATCTGAACCTCGGCTTCGAACGTGAAGCTCTCGGGCAGTTGGTCGGCGGGAATGATCAGCTTTTCCTGGTCAGCACGGATCAGGGCGGGGTCGACGGGACGCCCGTCAATGGTCATCGACAGCGTCTTCAGCCCGGCTCCGTCAAGGACGAGGTCGCCGGGTCCGGTGCGGCGGAAATCGATCGCCGAACGCACCCGCGTGGTGCGGGCCGCCAGCGTAAAGTCCAGCCGGGTTTCGGCAATCGCGAAAGGATAGGGGCGCCAATCGGCGAGATATTGTGTGGCGGTCATGACGAACCCCTTCAAAAAACTTTCGCAATGCGCGGAACTCGCGTGGAAACAGATTGTTAATCGCGGGATAGGCGGGTCGCAAGCCGGCCGGGGCGTTATGTGGCGCGACCCCATCCGGGCGATCCATCGCAACCTTGTGCTGAGGAGAGCCAAGATGGCCAATTACGACCCGAACGATCCGAACCGGACCGATCCCGTCGAGCCGACACGTCCTGTTCAGACGAACCAGACCTATGTCGAGCCCGTCGAGCGCCGTGCCTCGCCCCTGCCGCTGATCATCGGTATCCTGCTGGCGCTGGCGATTGCCTATTTCGTGGTCCAGTATTTCATGACCGGTAACGAGGTCACGACCGGCGATGAGCCGGCTGCGACCACCACCACTGCACCCGCCGAAACCACCACCGCGCCTGCAGATACGACCACCGCCCCGGCCGCGACGGCGCCTGCCGCCGATGCAGCGGCTGACAGCGCGGCGGATGCTGCGAGCAGTGCCGCCGATGCCGCGAACAGCGCCGCCGATGCGGCGGGCAATGCCGCGGACGCGGCAGGTGACGCCGCGAGCGATGCTGCCACCGCCGTCGACAACGCCGCCGATGCAGCGGGTGCCGCCGCAGGCGAGGCGGCCAGCGATGCCGCGAATGCCGCGGGCGAAGCCGCCACCGCGGCCGAGGAGGCCGCTTCGGATGCGGCGAATGCGGCTGGCGAGGCGGTCAAGGATGCGGGCCAGGCGGTCGACGACGCAATCACCGTCGAGCCGACCACGCCGGCACCGGCCACGACCGCGCCCTCGACGGGCACCACGACCACGACGCCGCCCGCCAACAACTGATCGAAGCTTGGGCAGTTGCGCCGCCGGTCGTTTCGCGACCGGCGGTTTTCATTTTTTCCGCAAGGATCATTCAACCGCACGGATAAGATCGGTCCGGTTGAAAGGTGGCGGGGTTTGGCATACCACCGTGCACCAAATGAGAATTGCGGTATTGAAGGAAGGAAAAGCGATGGCGCGCGTGGAAAAGGCCGGTTTGCGAGTGGACGAGGCACTGGCGACCTTCATCAACGAGCGCGCTCTGCCCGGCAGCGGTGTCGATCCGCGTGTCTTCTGGGAAGGGCTGTCGACGCTGCTTCATGAGTTCGGTCCGCGTAATCGCGCGCTTCTGGATCGCAGGGACGAGCTTCAATCGACGATCGACGCCTGGCACATCACCCGGCGTGGCGCGACGATTGATGCCGGCGAATACCGCGAGTTCCTGTCCGAGATCGGCTATCTTCAGCCCGAGGGCGAAGATTTCCAGATCGAGACCAAGGCCACCGATCCCGAATTCGCCTCGGTCGCGGGGCCGCAGCTGGTCGTTCCGATCACCAATGCCCGCTATGCCCTGAATGCCGCCAATGCGCGCTGGGGCAGCCTCTACGATGCGCTTTACGGCACCGACGCGATGGGCGACCTGCCGCAGGGCAGGGGCTATGACGCCCAGCGTGGTGGCCGCGTCATCGCCTGGGGACGCAAGTTCCTGGACGAAGCCGTGCCGCTGGCTGAAGGATCATGGGCCGATGTGGCATCGCTGACGGTATGCGACGGTGCACTTAAACCCGCGCTGCGCGACGCAGCGCAATTCGCCGGGTTCCGGGGTGATGCCGCGCAGCCTTCGGACGTGTTCCTGACCAATAACGGCCTGATGATCCGCATCACCCTGGATGCATCGACCCCGGTCGGTGGCCAGGACAAGGCAGGGATCTCCGACATCGTGCTGGAATCCGCGATCTCGGCGATCATGGATTGCGAGGACTCGGTCGCCTGCGTCGATGGTGAGGACAAGGCGGTCGCCTATGCCAACTGGCTGGGCCTGATGGACGGGACCCTGGCCGAAGAGGTCCAGAAGGGGGGCAAAAGCTTCACCCGGACACTGAACCCCGACGTGACCTTCACCGCGCCCGACGGGTCGAGCGTCAGCCACAAGGGCCGGGCCCTGATGCTGGTACGCAATGTCGGCCACCTGATGACCACCCCCGCCGTGCTGGACCGCGACGGCAACGAGGTTTTCGAGGGGCTGCTGGACGCGATGGTGACCACGCTTTGCTCGCTGCGCGACCTGCAGAAGCAAGGGCCGAAGAACTCTGTCACCGGCTCGATCTATGTCGTGAAACCCAAGATGCACGGCCCCGAAGAAGTGGCCTTCGCCAGCGAGATCTTCGATTTCGTCGAGGACACGCTGGGCTTGCCGCGCCACACCGTCAAGCTGGGCATCATGGACGAGGAACGTCGCACCAGCGCCAACCTCAAGGAATGCATCCGCGCCGCGAAGCATCGCGTTGCCTTCATCAATACCGGCTTCCTTGACCGGACCGGCGACGAATTCCACACCTCGATCGAGGCGGGCCCGATGCTGGCCAAGGGCGAGATGAAATCGCAGCCGTGGATTTCCTCGTATGAGGATCGCAACATCGATATCGGTCTGGCCTGCGGTCTGGCCGGCAAGGCGCAGATCGGCAAGGGCATGTGGGCGATCCCGGACAAGATGGCCGAGATGCTGAAGCAGAAGATCGCCCATCCGAAGGCGGGCGCGAATACCGCTTGGGTGCCCAGCCCGACCGCCGCGACGCTGCACGCGACCCATTATCACCAGGTCGACGTCCACGCCCGTCAGGCCGAGATCGCGGCGATGAAGCGTCCCGCGCGCCTTGACGACCTGCTGACCATCCCGCTGGCTGGCGGCCGCAACTACAGCGACGAAGAAATCGCCCGCGAAGTCGCAAACAATTGCCAGGGCATCCTGGGCTATGTCGTGCGCTGGGTCGATCAGGGCGTCGGCTGCTCGAAGGTGCCGGACATCAACGATGTCGGGCTGATGGAAGACCGTGCGACGCTGCGCATCTCGGCACAGTCGCTGGCGAACTGGCTGCACCACGGCGTTGTCAGCCAGCAACTGGTGATGGACACGATGCGCAAGATGGCGATCGTCGTCGACCGCCAGAACGAAGGTGACGAGAACTATCTGCCGATGGCACCCGGTTATGACGGAATCGCCTTCCAGGCGGCCTGCGATCTGGTTTTCCTTGGTCGTGTGCAACCTTCGGGCTATACCGAACCGGTGCTTCATGCCCGCCGCCTTCAGGCCAAGGCCGACCGCGCCGCCTGATCCCAGAAGGGCATATCCCGATGAAAACACCCGGCTTCGCTGCATGCGAGGCCGGGTTTTTTCGTGTCAAGTCCCCGCCTCCCGGCAGTATTCCGGCGTATGACCCTACGTCCTTTTTCCCAATTGCATCCGACCTCGCGCCCTTGTGAAAGAATATTTCACGATGCTATGCAAACGGCTGGGACGCTAACAGGGGAGATGCTCTCGTGAAGATCGGCGCTTTGAAGGAGAGTTACGAGGGGGAGGCGCGGGTTGCGATCACTCCATCCTCGGCGGCTCATCTGAGGAAACTGGGGCACGAGGTCTTCGTCGAGACAGGGGCTGGCGCGCGGGCGGGCTTTACCGACGGGGCCTATCAGGCGGCGGGGATCACGGTCGAGCCGACGGCTTCGGCACTGATCAACGACGTCGACGTGGTGGTCAAGGTGCGCCCGCCAAGCGAGGCCGAGGTCAAGGCGATGCGCCGCGGCCAGACGCTGATCTCGCATTTCTACCCTTCGCAGAACGCCGACCTTCTGGAAAGCGTGCGCGAGCAGGGCCTGACCGCCATTGCCATGGACATGGTGCCGCGGATCAGCCGGGCGCAAAAGATGGACGCCCTGTCTTCGATGGCGAATATCGCGGGCTATCGCGCCGTGATCGAGGCTGCGAACAATTTCGGCCGCTTCTTCACCGGGCAGGTCACGGCGGCGGGCAAGGTCCCGCCGGCCAAGGTGCTGATCGTCGGGGCAGGGGTCGCGGGTCTGGCTGCGATCGGCGCGGCAACCAGCCTTGGCGCGCAGGTCTATGCCTTCGACGTGCGCCCCGAGGTGGCCGAGCAGATCGAGTCGATGGGCGCGGAATTCGTCTATCTCGACTTCAAGGAACAGCAGACCGACGGCGCCGCGACGGGCGGCTATGCCGCGCCCTCCAGCCCCGAGTTCCGGGAAAAGCAGCTTGAGAAGTTCCGCCAGCTTGCGCCCGACATGGACATCGTCATCACCACGGCGCTTATTCCGGGGCGCGATGCGCCCAAGCTGTGGACCAAGGACATGGTCGCGGCGATGAAGCCCGGCTCGGTCATCGTCGACCTTGCGGCCGAACGCGGCGGCAACTGCGAACTGACCGTTCCGGACGAGCGTTTCGTGACCGAAAACGGCGTGGTCATCATCGGCTATACCGATTTCCCGTCGCGCATGGCGGCCCAGGCGTCCGAGCTTTACGGCAACAACATCCGCCACATGCTGGCCGACCTGACCCCCGGCAAGGACGGTCAGCTGGTCCAGAACATGGAGGATGACGTGATCCGGGGCGCGACCGTCGCCCATGACGGCGACGTGACCTGGCCGCCGCCGCCGCCCAAGGTGGCCGCCATCGCGGCGCAGAAGCCCAAGGAAAAGCCCAAGGAGCTGACGCCCGAGGAACGCCGGGCCCAGGAAACTGCTGCCTTCAAGGCGCAGACCCGTTCCCAGGTGACGCTGCTTGGCGCGGGCGCGGTGCTGATGCTGCTGGTCGGCAGCTTTGCCCCCGCCAGCTTCCTGTCGCATTTCATCGTCTTCGTCCTGGCCTGCTTCGTCGGCTTCCAGGTGATCTGGAATGTCAGCCACTCGCTGCACACGCCGCTGATGGCGATCACGAACGCGATTTCGTCGATCATCATCGTGGGCGCGCTTTTGCAGATCGGGTCGGGTTCCTGGCTGATCGTCATCCTGGCCGCGCTGTCGGTGCTGATGGCGGGGGTCAACATCTTCGGCGGCTTCCTGGTCACGCGCCGGATGCTTGCCATGTTCCAGAAGTCGTAAGGAGAGGGTGATGGAGTTCGGAATCACCACCGCCGCCTATGTGGTGGCCGCCGTCCTGTTCATCCTGTCGCTGGGCGGGCTTTCGGGACAGGAAAGCGCCAAGCGCGCGGTCTGGTACGGCATCGCCGCGATGGCACTGGCCGTGGTCGCGACGCTGTTCGGGCCGGGTTACGGCAACTGGGGCATTTCCCTGGTGATGCTGGCGATTGGCGGAGCGATCGGCTGGGTCGTCGCCAAGCGCGTGCAGATGACCGAGATGCCGCAACTGGTCGCAGCGATGCACAGCCTTGTCGGCCTTGCCGCGGTCCTGATCGGCTATAACGCCCAGTTCGAACTGGGCCGCGTCCTGCGCACCCGCGCCGCCGATGCCGCGGCCGAGTTCCACGGCTTTGCCGCCGTGCTGGCGCACAAGAGCCCGGCTGAGATCGCGATGCTGAAGGTCGAGGTCGCGCTTGGCATCTTCATCGGTGCCGTGACCTTCACCGGCTCGATCGTGGCCTTCGGGAAGCTCGCGGGCAAGATCGACGGCAAGCCGAAGAAGCTGCCCGGCGGTCATGTCCTGAACGCAGGCGCGGCGCTGCTGTCGCTGCTGGCGATCGTGCTTTACTGCTCGACCGGCGCACCGGTCCTGTGGCTGCTGCTGATCACGCTGTTTGCCTTCTTCATCGGCTATCACCTGATCATGGGCATCGGCGGCGCGGACATGCCGGTCGTGGTGTCGATGCTGAACAGCTATTCGGGCTGGGCGGCCGCGGCCATCGGCTTCACGCTGGGCAATGACCTGCTGATCGTCGTGGGCGCGCTGGTCGGCTCGTCCGGTGCGATCCTGTCCTACATCATGTGCAAGGCGATGAACCGCAACTTTGTCAGCGTGATCCTGGGCGGCTTCGGCGGCACCACCGGCCCCGCGATGGAGATCGAGGGCGAACAGGTCGCCATCGACGCCGAAAGCGTGGCGGCTGCGCTGAACGACGCGGACGAGATCATCTTTGTCCCCGGCTATGGCATGGCGGTGGCACAGGCGCAGCAGTCGGTGTCGGAACTTACCCGCAAGCTGCGCGCGCGTGGCAAGAACGTCCGCTTCGCGATCCACCCCGTCGCCGGTCGCCTGCCGGGCCACATGAACGTCCTGCTGGCCGAGGCCAAGGTTCCCTATGACATCGTCCTGGAAATGGACGAGATCAACGAGGACTTCCCCTCGACCGACGTGGCCATCGTCATCGGCTCGAACGACATCGTGAACCCGGCCGCGCAAGAGGATCCGAACAGCCCCATTGCCGGGATGCCGGTGCTGGAGGTCTGGAAGGCCAAGCAGGTCTTCGTCAGCAAGCGCGGGCAGGGCACCGGCTATTCCGGTATCGAGAACCCTCTGTTCTACAAAGAGAATACGCGCATGTTCTATGGCGACGCCAAGAAGTCCATCGACCAGCTGCTGCCGATGATCGACTGACGCATGATCCGCTGGAAAGCATTAAGGCGGGCCCTTTTGGGCCCGCCTTGTTATTCCGTCGATGGGTGGTGGTGATCAAAGAGCCTGGAGCATGGATTTGATGACATCGGCGGGCAGCGCAGGATGCAGCGCCAGCTTGCGCGTGCGCTTTCCCCTGCGCGGGATAAGCAGGGCGCAGCGCGTCGCTACGGCCTGCGAACGTTCGATCGAACTTTCGACGATGGCGCCGGCACGCCATTTCGATTTGGGACCGAAACGCAGAACAGACTCGATCAGGCCGGGCACATAGCCCCGCGTATCTTCAGAATCGATAAGACCATCATGGATAACGGGGGGCAAATGCATGTCTTCCAGCGCAGTACTTGGTAACCTGACATCCAGTTAACGCTTTGCCCGCAGGATTCATATCTGACCTTTTGAACAGGTCTTCCATACAGGTTCCGGCCGTCATGCGCGCGCGCTCGACCGGGGCGAGACGCGCGGCAGTTTCCAGTCCCGTTCAGGGTGTAATCAGGATAGGCGTTCCGTTGCGGACCATCGCATAGACGTCCTCGACCTCTTCATCGCGAACGGCGATGCAGCCCGCTGTCCAGTCGTGGCGAACCTGCGACAGGGCGCGGCCTTCAGGGCCTTGGCCGTGGATGAAGATGTCTCCGCCAGCACGCATTCCCAGGCTTTGGGCATAGGCCGTGTCTGCCGGGTTGGGATAGGATACCCCGACCGACAGGTGATAGCGGCTGTCGGGATTGCGCCGGTCGATGAAATACATCCCCTCGGGCGTCTTGCCGTCGCCTTCGAACTGCTTGTGCCCGATCGGTTCGTTGCCCAGCCCGATGTCATAGACCTTCAGCGCGCGGTTGCCGCTCAGCAGGTACATCTTGCGCTCGCTTTTCTGGACAAGCACCTCGGTCACCGGCGGACCGTTGTAGTGCTTGAACTTGCTGGGCGCGCAGGCGGCCAGTCCAAGGACCAGCCCGATCAGGATCACTCTGGAGAACCAGCGTTGCATTTCTGTCCCCGTGGCGTTGTTTTGCTGTATTTTGCCTGTATGGTGCCCACTCGGCAATGAAAAGCGCGATCACGAAATCATGAAGCGCGCGCCATGGATCGGGCGGAGGGCTTTTCCCTTGCGGGGGCACATGCGCCTGCTAATCATGCGGGGCATGAGGGACGATGCCGAACATCCGCTGCGCTATGCGCTGGTCAATGAACTTCACGCCCGGCCGTCGCCGCGGCTGGAGGCCCCCTGCACCGCGGTCTTTGTCGCGATCAAGGAACCGCATGACGCGGCGAACCGCGACCGCGATCGCGACGTCGCCCACCTGGCTGAACTTTGTCGCCGCCACGGCGCGCCAAGCCCCGACCCCAAGGCCGGCCACTATGCCGCGCAACTGGGCCGGCGCAAGCTTCGCTGGGAAAGCCACACCGAATTCGTGACCTATACCGCCTTCGCGCGCGGCCTGCCGATCCGTCCCTTCGACCATTCGGCGGGCGAGATCTTTCCCGAGGACTGGCAGGCCGCAGCTCCGGGCAAGCGGGTGGCGGCGGTCATGATCCAGGTCGATTTCCTGCCGGACGATCCCGCCGAGATCCTGCCGCGTCTGGGTGAATGGTTCGCGGCCGACAGCCTCGCCTCGGTCTGGGTGCTTGAGGAATCGGCGGTCGTCGCGGGGGATTTCCGTATCGATCCGGCGGGCTGGATGCGCTTTGCCGTCTTCGTTAAGCCGGGGACGGGCAGCGGGCGCATCGGGCGCATCGTCCAGCGCCTGCTGGAACTGGAGACCTATCGCTCGATGTCGATGCTGGGTCTTGGCCGCGCGCGCGAACTGTCGGAAAAGCTGAACGCGCTCGACCCGCAGCTGAGCGATATCGTGCAGGGGATGGACGATTCTCGTCCGCCCGAGGCAGTGCTGCAGGATCTGCTGTCGGTTTCGACCCGGCTGGAGACCGCGGCGACGCAGCACAGTTTCCGCTTTGGTGCGACCGCCGCCTATGAGGCGATCGTCATGGACCGCGTGGCTGCCCTGCGCGAGACGCGTTTCCTGGGCGGGCAGATGCTGACCGAATTCATGGCCCGCCGCTATGCCCCCGCCATGCGGACCGTGAAATCGGCCGAGCAGCGGCTTGGTGCCCTGCTGGACCGCACCGAGCGCGCGGGCGAACTTTTGCGCACCCGCGTCGATGTCTGGCGGGGCGCCCAGAACCAGGAAATCATGGAGCGGATGGACCGGCGTGCCGACCTGCAGCTTCGCCTGCAGCACACGGTCGAGGGGCTGTCGGTCGTCGCCATCAGCTATTACGCGGTCGGGTTGCTGGGCTATGCGCTGTATCCGCTGGCCCACGCGCTGGATCTGGACAAGGCCGTGCTGATCGCCGGGCTAACGCCGCTGGCGGTGCTGTCGGTCTGGTTCGGGATGCGGCGGATTCGCGCAAGGCTGCATGACGGGCACTGATCCGGGCTTTACCGCCCGCGCCGGCGGCCCCATAACCCCCGCGCCAATCCTGTGGAGAAGACCCGTGCGACTTTCGCTTTGCCTTCTGGCCATCCTGACGCTTTCCGCCTGCAACGTCCCTCTGATTCCGGTGATCTGATGACCAAGACCCTGACCATGCACGGGCTTGCCCATTGCTCGACCTGCCAGAAGGCCATTGCCGAGCTTGAGGCAGCGGGTTGGACCGTCAGCTTCCGCGATGTCAGCAAGGCCCCCCTGACCGAGGCCGAGTGGCAAGGGATGATCGCCGATTTCGGCGAGAAGCTGGTCAACCGCGCCAGCCTGACCTGGCGCGGCATGTCCGAGGCCGAGCGCGCCGGAACGCCCCTTGCCATGCTGTCAGCGAAGCCCTCGCTGATGAAACGTCCCGCGATCTCGCAGGGTGAGTTGCGGTTGCTGGGCTGGACAGCCAACGTCAAGCGCGCGCTTGGCGTCGCGGCCTGAGGGTCGCAGACCGCGTCCTTTGACCACGGCGGCCATTTTCGCCCTGAAAGCTGGCCCAAGAGACAGGTGGCCGCCCGCTGAAACATCGCCTGCCGCACGGGACGGACGTGATAAAATCCGTCGCGTTCCGTTCAGGGTGGTAATGAATGCGTGGTTTCCTTTTTGTTGTTGGCCCGCTGGCGCTTGGGGTTCTGTCCGCCGCCAACCCCGCCGCGGCCGCGCCCAGCGTCGAGCGCGGCGAATATCTGGTCCAGGGCCCCGCGGGCTGTGGCAATTGCCACACCCCCATCGGGCCGCAGGGGTTCGACACCAGCCATGACCTGTCCGGTCGGCTGGTCGACAAGAATCCGGCCTTCACCGCCATCGCGCCGAACATCACCCCCGCTGGCCGCGTTGCAGGGTGGAGCGATGCCGAGCTGTCCCGCGCCATCCGCGAAGGCATCCGTCCCGATGGCAGCCTGATCGGCCCGCCGATGCCCTTCACCATGTATCGCGGGCTGGGGGACGAGGATCTGGCGTCGATCGTGATGTATCTGCGTACAGTTCCGGCGGTCGAGAACGATCCCGGCAAGTCGGAATACAAGATCCCTCTGCCTCCGGCCTATGGCCCGCCCGTGGCCAGCAACACGCCACCGGCGCGTGGCGTTACCGCGGAGTATGGCGCCTATCTGGCAGGGCCGATTTCCCACTGCATGGAATGCCATACCCCGATGGGGCCCGAAGGCCCGCTGGTCGGCACACGCTTGGGCGCGGGCGGATTCGAATTCGTCGGGCCCTGGGGAGTCTCGGTCGCGGCGAACCTGACAAGCGGACCGGACGGGTTGCAGGATTACAGCGATGACGAGGTGAAGGTGATGATCACCCAGGGGCGCAGGCCCGACGGCAGCCCCATGCATCCGCCGATGCCCTATGGCTATCTGGCGAAGATGACACCCGACGATCTGGATGCGATCCTGCTTTACCTGCGCGGCCTGCCGGCGCTTCCCGATCACGAGTGATGGAAGAAGGGGAGCTTTCCGCCCCCCATCTCCTGCGGAGATTCCCCCGAGGGTATTTTGAAACGGTGAACGCGGCCTAGTTCAACGCCTTGTCGGTGATGTCGTGGGTCCACGCACCCTCGGGCGCTTTCGAGATCACCGGGTCCGAGCCGCCCGACAGCAGCGTGTCGACCGTGCGCTTGTAATCCGCCTCGTCCAGCGCGCCGTTCGATCCAGCGGTCAGCTTCGCGATTTCCGAGGCCATGCGCGTCTGATGTTCAAGCGTCTGGGCGCCGGTTTCGTCGTTTTCCAGCACGATTTCGGCGGCTTCGTCGGGATGCTCTTCGGCATATTTCCAGCCTTTCATGCTGGCGCGGACAAAGCGGACAAGCTTGTCCTGCATCGCCGGATCGGCCAGCTTTTCCTGCAGGACGTAAAGCCCGTCTTCCAGCGTGGCGACGCCCTGATCCTCGTATTTGAAGGTCACCAGATCCTCGGGCTTCAGCCCTGCGTCGATCACCTGCCCATATTCGTTATAGGTCATGGTGCTGATGCAGGCCGCCTGTTTCTGCAGCAGCGGATCGACGTTGAAGCCCTGCTTCAGCACGGTGACGCCGTCCGCGCCGCCATTCGTCGAAAGACCCAGGTGGTTCATCCAGCTGAGGAACGGGTATTCGTTCCCCGAGAACCAGACGCCCAGCGTCTTGCCCTTGAAGTCGGTCTTGGGGTCGACGATGCCGGTTTCCTTCAGGCAGGTCAGCATCATCCCGGATTTCTTGAAGGGTTGCGCGATGTTGACGATGGGAAGGCCCTTTTCGCGCGCGGCCAGTGCCGCCGGCATCCATTCGACGGTCACATCGGCCCCGCCGCCCGCCAGCACCTGAACCGGCGCGATGTCGGGGCCGCCGGCCTTGATGGTGACGTTCAACCCCTCTTCATCGTAGAAGCCCTTGTCCTTGGCGACGTAATAGCCGCCGAACTGGGCCTGCGTCACCCATTTCAATTGCAGCGTCAGATCGTCCGCCGCCGAGGCGCCGCCCGCCATCAGCGCCAGCACGCTTGCCGAGATCAGGCCCGTCGGGATCAGGCCCGCCGACATCAGGAATGCCTTCATCACTTTCTCCACTGTTGGTGGGGCATTGGCCCCGGCTTATTGGCGCTGCGAGGGGTGCCAGAAGGTCACCCGTTTCTCGACCAGCGCGACAATTCCATAGAAGACGGTCCCGGCGAGCGCCGCCACCAGAATCTCGGCCCAGACCAGCGCCATGTTGAGCTGGCCGACGGCGGTCGAGATCCGGAACCCCATGCCCCGCGTCGGGCTGCCGAAGAATTCGGCCACGATGGCGCCAATCAGGGCAAGAGTGGTCGTGATCTTCAGCCCGTTGAACAGGAACGGCATGGCGGCAGGCAGACGCAGCTTGACCAAGGCCTGGGAATAGCGCGCGCCCCAGGTCGCAATCTGGTCACGGGCGAGTGCGTCGGTCGCCTTCAGCCCCGCCACCATGTTGACGAGGATCGGGAAGAAGACCATGACCACGACCACCGCCGCCTTGGACTGCCAGTCAAAGCCGAACCACATGACAAGGATCGGCGCTATTCCGACGATGGGAAGCGCGGCGACGAAGTTCCCGATGGGCAGCAGCCCGCGCTGCAGGAAGGGAGAGCGGTCGATCACGATGGCCACCGCCACCGCCAGCGCCGCCCCGATCAGCCAGCCCGAAAGCGCCCCTTTCAGGATCGTCTGCACGAAATCGCCCCAAAGCAACGGCAGGTTCCCGATGAAGGCCGACCAGATGCGGCTGGGCGGTGGCAGGATGACGGCCGGAATGGCGAAGATCCGGCAGGCCATTTCCCACAGCGCCAGCAGGGTCGCGCCAAAGATCAGCGGGATGGCCGTGCGAGTGATCGGGTTGTCATAATGTGCGAGCCAGACATTCACCGTCCACCCTGCCAGCCAGACCAGGATCAGGGGGGCAAGAGACGGTGCCACCAGCGCCGCCGCCACCAGCGCCCCGACGGCCCATGCCAAGAATTTCAGTGTTCCCAACATCCTTTTGGTCGGCTCGCCCCAGATGTGCGTCATCGTGCCAGCCCCATTCGCCTCAGCGTCACCCGCTCAACCCCGCCGATGATGGCGACCAGCCCGGCGGCCAGCGCCGCAGCGGCGAAAAGCGCGGCCCAGATCTGCACGGTCTGGCCATAATAGCTGCCCGAAAGCAGCCTGGCGCCCAGCCCCGCCGTTGCCCCTGCGGGCAATTCGCCCACGATGGTCCCGACCAGCGCCGCCGCCACCGCGACCTTCAGGCTGGCGAAAAGATAAGGCAGTGCGGAAGGCAGGCGAAGCCGCCAGAAAACTTGTGCTTGGGACGCATTCCAGGATCGCATCAGGTCCATCTGCATGGCGTCCGGTGTTCTCAGCCCCTTTACCATGCCGACCAGTACAGGGAAAAAGGACAGCCAGGCCGAGATCATCGCCTTTGGTACCAGCCCTGTGATCCCGGCGCTGGCAAAGACCACGATCACCATCGGCGCGATCGCAAGGATTGGCACGGTCTGGCTGGCGATGGCCCAAGGCATCACCGACAGGTCGATGACGCGGCTGTGCACGATCCCCACCGCCAGCAGGATCCCGGCCAGCGAGCCGACGGCAAACCCCGCCAATGTCGCCGACAGCGTGATCCACCCATGCCAGACCAGGCTGCGCTTCGAGGTGATCTTTTGCCCCGCGACACCATCCCACAATCCCTTCGCGACCTGATGGGGCGCGGGCAGGATCGGCCGCTCTTGCGTCATGGTGTCCCGCAGCAGGGCGGGCAGTGTCAGGGTGGTCCCGGACCGGTTGGCCTGATCCCGCGCCCAAGGCGCATTCAGGACCACGGCCGCGGCATACCACGCCAGGATGATGGCGGTGATGACCGTCAGGACGGGTAGGGCGCGTTTCATGACAGCCACCGCCGAGGCTGGCTTTCCTTTCGGGACCCACGCCGGGGCCAGCCTGGTAAGGGAGACGGCTCAGTCATAGCTGTGCCCTTCCCGCAGCCCTTCGCGCACCTCTTGCGCGATGCGGATGAATTCCGGGGTGTCGCGGATCTCCAGCGGGCGATCGCGTGGCAGGGGGCTGTCGATCACCCGCGTGATCCGGCCAGGACGCGGCGACATGACCACAATCCGGGTCGACAGATAGACCGCCTCGGGGATTGAATGGGTGACGAAGCCGATGGTCTTTCCGGTCTTGCGCCAAAGCTCCAGCAGAGCCTCGTTCAGGCGGTCGCGCACGATCTCGTCCAAGGCGCCGAAAGGCTCGTCCATCAGCAGGATATCGGCGTCAAAAGCCAACGCGCGCGCGATAGAGGCGCGCTGCTGCATCCCGCCGGACAGTTGCCAGGGGAACTTGCCGCCGAAGCCCGACAGTTCGACCAGATCCAGGACGCGGGCGATCCGTTCGACCCGGTCTGCCCTCGGGAACCCCATGATTTCAAGTGGAAGCGAGATGTTCCCCGAAATCGTCCGCCACGGATACAGTCCCGGCGCCTGGAAGACATAACCATAGGCGCGCGCACGTCGGGCATCGTCGGCGCCCATTCCATTGACGCTGATCTGCCCCGCGCTCGGCGTTTCCAGCGCCGCGATCGTGCGCAGGAAGGTTGTCTTGCCGCAGCCCGAGGGGCCGATGAAGCTGACGAACTCGCCCTTGCCGATGGTCAGGTCCACGTCCTTCAGGGCATGGACCGGACCGTCGGCGGTCTGGAAGGTCAGGCTGACGCCCTGTGCCGCGATCACGGACAAGTCAGACCCCGCTTGCCGGAATGCCCGCGCGCTGGACCGGGCGGGGTGCAGTCAGTTCCTTCCAGGCAGAAAGCGCGCGGTTCACGGCGGGGCGCGGTTCACGCGCGACGAATTCGCCATGCCCCTCGTGGCTGTCGACCTTGCCTTCGGTCACCGCCACCACGCCGCGGGTCAGGGTGAAGCGGGGCAGGCCCTTAACCCGGATCCCTTCGAAAACGTTGTAATCGATCGAGGATTGCTGGGTTCCCGCACTGATCGTCTTTTCCGCCTCGGGATCCCAGACCACAAGATCGGCATCCGAGCCGACCAGAACCGCACCCTTTTTGGGATACATGTTCAGGATCTTCGCGATATTGGTCGAGGTGACGGCGACGAATTCGTTTGGCGTCAGCCGACCGGTGCCGACCCCATGCGTCCACAGGACCGGCATCCGGTCCTCCAGCCCGCCGGTGCCATTCGGGATTTTGGTGAAATCGCCGATGCCGGTGCGCTTCTGGGTCGTGGTAAAGGCGCAGTGATCGGTTGCGACGCAGCTCAGGCTGCCCGATTGCAGCCCGGCCCACAGGCTGTCCTGATGCAGTTTGTTGCGGAATGGCGGAGACATGACGCGCCGTGCGGCATGATCCCAGTCCGGGTTGAAATACTCGCTTTCATCCAGAACCAGATGCTGTATCAGCGGCTCGCCCCAGACCCGCTTGCCGTGGGCGCGAGCGCGGCGGATCGCCTCGTGGCTGTCTTCGCACGAGGTATGGACGACGTAAAGCGGCACACCCGCCATGTCGGCGATCATGATGGCGCGGTTCGTGGCCTCGCCCTCGACCTGCGGCGGGCGGGAATAGGCATGGCCCTCCGGCCCGGTATTGCCCTCGGCCAGCAGGCGTGCGGACAGTTCGGCCACGACATCGCCATTCTCGGCATGGACCAGGGCGACGCCACCCAGATCGCCCACCCGGCGGAAGGACGCGAACATCTCGTCGTCATTCACCATCAGCGAGCCCTTGTAGGCCATGAAATGCTTGAAGCTGGTGATGCCGCGCTTCACCACCTCGTCCATCTCGTCAAAGACCTGCTCGCCCCACCAGGTGACGGCCATGTGATAGCTGTAATCGCAATGCGCGCGGCCGGACTTGTTGTCCCACATTTTCAGTGCGTCCATCAGCCCCTGACCGGGCGAGGGCAGGGCGAAATCCACGACCATGGTCGTCCCACCCGCCAGCGCAGCGCGAGTGCCGCTTTCGAAATCATCGGCCGAATAGGTGCCCATGAAGGGCATTTCCAGATGGGTGTGCGGATCGATTCCGCCCGGCATGACATAGCATCCGCTGGCATCCAGCACCGTGTCGCCGACCAGCCCCTCGCCTATGGCGGCGATGCGCCCCCCTTCGATCAGTACATCCGCCTTGTAGCTCAGATCCGCCGTGACGATGGTGCCGCCCCTGATGACCGTGCTCATCCCTCATCCCTTCATCGTTTCAGAAATACCCCGGGGGTGCGGGGGCAGCGCCCCTGCGGCGTCACGCGACGATCTCCGCCGTCTCCAGCACCGAATGCAGCAGCACGTCCGCACCCGCGCTGGCCCATTCCCGGCTGATATCCTCGGCCTCGTTATGGGACAGGCCGTCGACGCAGGGGCACATGATCATGACCGTGGGGGCAACCTTGTTGACCCAGCACGCGTCGTGCCCCGCGCCCGAGATGATGTCCATATGGCTATAACCCAGCCGCTCGGCCGAAGATCGGACGCGCCGGACCAGGGTTTCGTCGAAGGCCGGTGGATCGAACTGGCCGACGATCTCGGATGCGAATTCGCATCCCAGATCGGCGCAGATCGCCGGGGCCTTCGCGGTGAACTCCTTGACCATCTCCAGCAGGACAGGCAGCAGATGGCTTCGGAAATCGACCGTGAAAACAACCTTTTCCGGAATGATATTGCGGCTGTTTGGATAGACGTCGACATGCCCGATTGCACCGACCGCGTTGGGCTGGTGCTTCATTGCTATCTCGTGGACCAGTTCGGTCAGTTGCGCCAGGCCGCGACCGGCATTCCGGCGCATCCGCATGGGCGTTGACCCGGTGTGCTGGCCCTTTCCGGTCACCGTGCATTCGATCCAGCGCAGGCCCTGTCCGTGGGTGACGACCCCAATCTGGGTCGCTTCGGCCTCAAGGATCGGGCCCTGCTCGATATGGTATTCGAACATGGCGTGGATCTTGCGATCCCCCGGCGTCTCGTCGCCCTTCCAACCGATCCGGGCCAGTTCCTCGCCAAAGGTCTTGCCCTTGGCGTCATGGCGGGCATAGGCGTAATCCTGTTCGATGACCCCGGCGAACACGCCCGAAGCCAGCATGGCCGGAGCGAAACGGGTGCCTTCCTCGTTCGTCCAGTTTGTCACGACGATCGGCCGCCGTGTCCTGATTCCCAGATCCCGGATCGAGCGGATGACCTCGAGCCCCGCCAGAACGCCCAGAACGCCGTCATATTTGCCACCGGTCGGCTGGGTGTCCAGGTGACTGCCGACATAGACGGGGTCAAGTTCCGGCTCGGCCCCTTCGTGGCGGAGGAACATGTTTCCCATCTGATCGACGGTCATTGCCATGCCCGCGTCTTCGCACCAATGCTGGAACAGGCGGCGCCCCTCGGCATCCTCGTCGGTCAGGGCTTGTCGGTTGTTGCCACCGGCGATGCCGGGGCCGATTTTCGCCATCTCCATCAGGCTGTCCCACAACCGGTCGGCATCGACCTTCATGTTGGCTGCGGGCATGACAGCGGTATCCGTTCCGCCAGGAGCAGTCGTCATCGCATTTCCTTCCTGTCTGGCCGCCGTCTCTTGCGGACGGTCGGCGGGATCGGGCGTCACGCGCGGGTTGGTCGGCACGCGCTGGCCCTTCCCGCAAAATATTGACCATTTGGTCAGGATCAGGCTAGCACGGGTCCATGACCAGTCAAGCGCGGCGATATCAGTCCTTTGACGGATGGACCGCCTTTCACGGAAATCCCATGCAGGAACAGCCGCGTCGGCAAAGTCGTATTCAAAGAAAGAACCGAGAGGCGATCCTGACCGCCGCCCTGCGCGAATTTTCGGCACGCGGCTTTTCAGGGACGACCATCGACCAGATCGCCGAGACAGCGGGCCTGTCGAAGCCGAACGTGCTTTACTATTTCCAGTCCAAGGACGCGATCCACACTGCCCTGCTGCGCGGAATGCTGGACCTTTGGCTTGGCCCATTGCGCGATTTGCGGGCAGAGGGGGATCCGGCCGACCAGATCCTTGCCTATGCCCGCCGCAAGCTGGAAATGTCGCGCGACTATCCGCAGGAAAGCCGACTTTTCGCCAATGAGGTGCTGCAGGGGGCCGAGCGTCTGGCCCCGATCCTGGGTGGTGAACTGCGCGAGCTTGTCGATCAGAAATCCGCCCTGATCTCGGGCTGGGTCGCGCAGGGAAAGATCGCGCAGGTCGATCCGCACCACCTGCTGTTCTCGATCTGGGCGCTGACCCAGCATTATGCCGATTTCGAGGTGCAGGTCAGGGCCGTGCTTGGCCCCGACCACGATCCCTATGCCGAGGCGCAGGTCTTTCTGGACCTGCTTTATCGGCGGCTTCTGAAGCCTCAGTTGCGGGAATAGACGTCCTCGTAGCGGACGATGTCATCCTCGCCCAGATAGGCGCCGGTCTGAACCTCGATCAGCACCATCGGCACCTTTCCGGGATTTTCCATCCGGTGGACAGCACCAAGGGGCACATAGATCGACTGGTTTTCGGTCACCAGTGTCACCACGTCGTCGACCGTGACCTTGGCGGTCCCGCTGACGACGATCCAGTGTTCCGAGCGATGGAAATGCGATTGCAGCGACAGGGCCGCGCCGGGATTGACGACGATGCGCTTGACCTGGAAACGGTCGGCCAGCGCCAGCGTCTCGAACCAACCCCAGGGCCGGTGATCGCGCAGAAATGTCTCGGCCTGGCGCGCGCCCTTGGATTTCAGCGCGCTGACGGCTTTGCGGACCTCTTGCGCGCGGTCCATCCCGGCCACCAGCACGGCGTCCGAGGTGGCCACGACCATCACGTCCTCAAGCCCGATGCCGACGACCTCGATCCCTTCGTTCTGCGAGCGAAGCAGCACGTTGCGGCAATCGATCGCGGTCGAGCGTTCGTCGGTAACGGCGCCTTCCGGGGCAGGGGCGCCATCCTGGGCCTCTCGCCAGACTGCATCCCAGCCCCCCAGGTCGGACCAGTGTCCCGAGAAGCGGACGACTGACAGGTTGTCTGCCTTTTCCAGCACGGCATAGTCGATCGACAGGTCCGGCAGGCTGTCCCAGGGAGCGGGAGCCAGTCGCAGGAAGCCAAGATCGTGGCGCGCCTCGTCCAGCGCCGCCTGCACGGGATCCAGAAATTCCGGGGCGTGGGTGCGGAAAGCCTCGATCATCGTGCGGGCGGAAAACAGGAAAATCCCGGCATTCCACAGGAAGTTCCCCTGTGCGATCATGGCCTCGGCCTTGGCAAGGTCGGGCTTTTCCACGAAGCGCCTCAGCGCAACCGGACCTTCGGCGCATTCTTCGGCTTCCATGTAGCCATACCCGGTTTCGGGACGGGTCGGGGTGATGCCGAAGGTGACGATCCGGCCCGAGCGGGCTGCAGGCTCGCCAAGATCGACGGCCCGGCCAAAAGCCTCGGCATCGGGAACGACATGGTCCGAAGGTGCGACCAGCAGCAACCCGTCGGGATCGGTCTGCGCCACGGTCAGCGCCGCGGCCAGGATCGCGGGCGCGGTATTGCGGCCCGAAGGCTCGATCAGGATTCCGGCCGGGTCGATGCCCATGCTGGTCAGCTGCTCGGCCACGATGAAGCGGAAATCGGCATTGGTCATGACGATCGGCGCGGCATAGCGCGGCCCCGACAGCCTGCGCGCCGAGGCCTGGAACAGCGTCTCGTCACCGATCAACGGTGCGAACTGTTTCGGAAAGCTCTTGCGAGACACCGGCCACAGCCGGGTGCCCGATCCGCCTGCCAGAAGAACTGGGGTCATCACCATGCGTCACTCCCTCGGCGCGGGTGCCATTGAATTCAGCGTTGCAAGCCCAGTTATCCATTGGGATTTCGCGGTGCGCAAGCCGCGGAACGCACCAGCGTCAATAGCCGCGCGCCAGGTCCACCCGATGCAGCAGCGGCTCGCCGCGCATGGCGCGGCGCAGGTTCTCGGCCGCGACGGGGGCGGCGGTCTCCGGGCGGGTATCCGCGGCGATATGGGGGGTCACCGTCACGCGGGGATTGGCCCAGAAAGGGTGATCTGCGGGCAGTGGCTCCTGCCGGAAGACATCCAGAATGGCATGGCCCAGGTGCCCGCTGTCCAGCGCATGCAGCAGCGCGTCTTCGTCGATCAGGGTTCCGCGGCCGGCATTGATGATGACGGCCCCCTTGGGCAGCAGGGATAGCCGCGGTGCATCCAGAAGGTTTCGGGTCTCGGCTGTGTCGGGCAGCAGGCTGACAAGGATTTCGGCCCGGTGCAGGGCATCGGGAAGGGCTCGGCCGGGCAGGACTTCGACCCCGTCCACCGGGCGGCCGGATTGCGACCAACCGGTGACGCGGAAGCCCAAGGCGACCAGCGCGGCCGACACGGTGCGGCCCAATTCGCCCATACCCAGCACCGTGACCCCACGGCCGGATGCCAAGGGCGGCACGACCCCGTTCCGCCAGACCCCGTCCTGGGGATAGTTGTCCATTCCCAGATGCGCGCGCATGGCCCAGCCAAGGCAATATTCCACCATGCCCTGGGCAAGCCCCGGATCGACCATGCGGCACAGGGGCTGGGTCAGGGTCGGGTTTGTCACGATCCGTTCGACCCCTGCCCACAGGCTTTGCACGACACGCGCACGGGTGAATGGGGTAAAGTCCAGTGTCGCACCATCCTCGGGATAGCCGGGGGCATAGATCAGCGCGTCGAAGCTGTCCGGGGCGCCGTCGCGGCACAGCTCCATCTCGGGGCAGGCGGCGGTCAGCGCCGGGGCCCATTCATCCCACTGGCGCGCGGGGGCAGCGAACAGAACCCGCATCAGCGCGGCCTGTGGACATGGGCGGATTGCAGGATTCCGAAACCCATCAGCAGGATCATGAGCGAGGTCCCCCCATAGCTGACAAGCGGCAAGGGTGAGCCCTTGGCGGGCAGCATACCCATCACCGTCGCCATGTTGATCGCGAAATACAGGAAAAACGTCCCCGCAATGCCTATGGTCATCAGGCTTGCGAAGCGGTCCTTGTTCGTCAACGCCGAATGCAGGCAGAAGCCCAGGATCAGGACGTAAAGCATCAGCAGCGAAGCCGCGCCGACAAAGCCGAATTCCTCGGCCAGCGAGGTGAAGATGAAGTCGGTATGCTTCTCGGGCAGGAAATTCAGGCGCGATTGGGTGCCCTGCATGAAGCCGCGTCCCGCCCAGCCGCCCGACCCCAGCGCGATCTGCGCCTGCATGATGTTGTAGCCAGCGCCAAGGGGGTCCGATCCGGGGTCAAGGAAGGTATCGATGCGCTTGAACTGGTAGTCGTGCAGCAATTGCCAATCGGTGCCCCGGCTTTCCATCACGGCGGTCACAAGGCCCACGACGATCGCGATGACGGCGCCGAAATACCACAGGCTGACCCCTGCGGCGAACATCACGATGCCACCGCCCGCGATCAGCATGACCGAGGTGCCAAGGTCCGGCTGCATCAGCACCAGTGCCGTCGGCGTCAGGATCAGCACGACCGGAATCAGCACCCAAAGCGGTCGCGACACCCTTTCGACCGGCAACCAGTCGTAATAGGCCGCCAGCGTCATTACGAAGGCGATCTTGGTCAGCTCGGACGGCTGGATGCGGATCGGGCCAAGGATCAGCCAGCGCTGCGCACCCATGCCGACATGGCCCATGACCTCGACCGCGATCAGCAGCAGCACGCAGATGACATAGGATACGACCGCAATCGACCGCCAGAACCAGATCGGCACGAAGGCAAGACCGATCATCAGCACCATGCCGATGGCAAAGCGCTCCATCTGCGGCATGGCCCAGCGGTCGATATCGCCGCCAGAGACCGAATAGAGCATCAGGAACCCGATGCAACTGACTGCGGTGACAAGAAAAACCAGCGGCCAGTTCAGGTACAGGATCTTGCGCCAGCCGGTGGGGACGCGCTCGACCGAATAATCCAGGTAGCTCATTTCAGGCCTTCGCGCGGGTCGTCTTGGGGGTCGCGGGCGGCATCAGGTTCATCTTGGACCAGATCTCCTCGACCTTGGCGCGCTCTCCGTCGGGATAGGCCGAAAGCGGGGGCAGGCCATCTGCCAGCGCGAACAGCAGGATGTCGCGCGCAATCGGGCCCGCGACCGAGCCGCCGCCGCCGCCGTGTTCGACCACGACCGAGACGGCATAGCGTGGCATGTCATAGGGGGCGAAGCACACGAACAGCGCGTGGTCCCGCCGGTTCCACGGCAACTGGTCGTTCGATATGACGCCGCGCGCACGCTCGGCGGCGGTGATGTTCCTGACCTGGCTGGTGCCGGTCTTGCCGGCCATGCGCCATTCCTCGGTCTGGATGCGGGCGCGCCGGGCGGTCCCGCGGGCCGAGTTCATCACCGCGTCCATGCCCCCCTGCACGGTGCGCAGGAATAGGGGATTGATCCCAAGTTCGGGGAATTCCGGCACCTGTTCAACCGCGCCGTCGATGGACCGGACCAGCCGAGGCACCACCGCGCGCCCGGTCGCGACGCGAGCGGTCATCACGGCGAGTTGCAGCGGAGAGGCCAGCACATAGCCCTGTCCGATCGAGGCATTCAGAGAATCGCCGATCTGCCATTCCTGCTTGTAGCGCTCCATCTTCCAGGCGCGGTCGGGGGCGATGCCTTCGGTGATCGCGGACATGGGCAGGTCGTGACGGACCCCGATGCCAAGGCGGCGCGCCATCGCGGCGATGCGGTCGATGCCGACGCGCTGCGCGAGTTCGTAATAATAGACGTCGCAGGAATGTTCGAGGCTGCGGATCGCATCGACGGTGCCATGCCCGCCACGGCTCCAGCAGTGGAAGCGACGCCCGGCGACCTGGACGTAACCGGGGCAAAAGAAGCGCGTTCCGGGATTGATGACGCCCGAATCCAGTCCGGCCAGCAGCGTGACCAGCTTGAAGGTCGAGCCGGGGGGATAGGCGCCCTGCACCGTCTTGTCGGCCAGGGGCCGATGGTCATGCTGCATCAGTTCGCGGTAATCGGACGAACTGATGCCCCGCACGAACTTGTTCGGATCGAAGACCGGAGAGGACGAGATGGCCAGAATGTCGCCATTCGTCACGTCCATGACCACGGCGGCGGCGCTTTCGACGCCCAGCCGCTGCGCCGTGAAGTTCTGAAGCCGGGCGTCCATCGTGGTTTGGACGGTCGCGCCCTGCTGGCCTTCCTGCCGCGACAGTTCGCGCATCTCGCGCCCCGCGCTGTTCACCTCGACACGGCGGTTGCCGGCCTTGCCGCGCAAGGATTCCTCAAGCTTGGCCTCCATTCCGACCTTGCCCAGCTGGAATTCGGGCAGGCGCAGGACAGGATCGGGGTTCTCGATCTTGGACAGGTCGAAATCCGAAACCGGGCCGACATAGCCCAGGACATGGGAAAAATCGCCCGCGCGCGGATAACTGCGCGAAAGGCCAGATTCCGGGGTCACGCCGGGCAGGGCCGGCGCGTTCAGTGCGACCGAGGAGAATTCCTGCCAGGTCAGCCGGTCCGCGACCATGACCGGCGTGACCGCGCTGCGCCGCCGGATCTCGGCAATCAGTTCGGCCGCCTGTTTGTCGGACATCGGGATGATGCGCCGCAGACGGGCCACCACGGTCGAGATGTCGCCCGCATCCTCTCGGGTCAGGGTGACGCGATAGTTCTGCTCGTTCCCGGCGATGATGATGCCGTTGCGGTCCAGGATCAGGCCCCGCGCCGGGGGCAGCAGGCGGATCTTGATCGAGTTGCCGTCCGAAAGCATCCGGTATTGATCGGCATGCTCTAGCTGCATCGAGCGCAGCTTAAGTCCCAGCACGCTGATGACCGAGGCCTGAACCACGCCCAACATCAGCAGCCGGCGCGAGATCGAACGGCTGCTCTCGGCGATTTCCTTCTGGGACTTGCGCATGTCAGCGACGCCTTGTGTCAGTATCGATGGGACTGCGGCGCAGCCCAAGGGGCCAGCGCAGCAATCCGGCGGTCAGCGGATAGGCCCCGATGGTCGCGATGAATTGCAGGATCACCTGTCCCAAGGGGGGCAGGGGCAGGAAGAAGACCGCCAGCACCAGCCGGTATCCCAGCATCATCAGGGCGAGCAGGATGACCACCCGCAGCCATTCAACCATGAACGGCAGCTCGCGCCAACGCTGCTCGCGATTTCTTGCGGCCTCGGTGCCCATGACGACGATCGCGGTCCACAGCCCCAGCGGGCGCAGCAGAAGGAAATCCTCCAGCAGGAACATCAGCGCGATCATTAGGACGGGAACCTGTTCGGGGCGCCGCAGCAACCAGGCCATGGTCAGGCAGATCGCCAGATCTGGCCCCGGCCAGGCGACCCGGCCGGGATTGAGCGGCATCAGCCGCAGGAACAGGATCGCAAGAAACAGCAGAACGAACAGGATCTGACCCGCGAGCCGTCGACGGCGCTGCGGCTCAATCATCCTGGGTCTCCTCGGGGGCGGCTTCCGGCTCGGCGGTGGCGGGGCCCTGGATCGCGGGATCGATGTCCATGGCCGCGGGCATCGGCGGTCCGATGAATTCGGCAGGAGGGGGCGGGATCAGCAGGCCGGTATCGGCCAGCCGCTCGGCCGGATGGCTGCGCAGGACGCGCAGGAATTCAAGGCGCCCGTAATCGGCGGCCAGGCGGACCCGCAGGCGTCCGTCGCTGGCCTGCGCCACCTGCCCGACCAACAGGCCGGGCGGAAAGACCCCGCCATCGCCGGAGCTGATGACCCGGTCGCCGGGGCGCAGGTTCTCGGGGCTTTCGATGAAGTCCAGCGCCGGGAAGGCGGTATTGTCCCCGCTGAGCAGGGCGTGCTGGCCCGATGGCAGGATCGTGACCGGGATGCGGCTGGATGGATCGGTCAGCAGCATGACGCGGCTGGTCGTCTCGCCCACGCCCGAGATGCGGCCCACCAGACCCAACCCGTCCATCGTCGCCCAGCCGTCAAGGATACCGTCGCGCGAACCCACGTTCAGCAACACGGATTGCCGGAACGCTGTCCCGCTGTCGGTCAGCACCACGCCCGAGACCGAGGTCAGGGCCGGGTCGATGCGCACGTTGTTCTGTGCAAGAAGCTTGGCGTTTTCCTGTTCAAGCTGGACGGCGGCCTCTTTCCAGGCCGACATCTTCTGCAGCTCGCGCCGCAATTCCTGGTTCTGCTCGTAAAGCCGGGCATAGGATTCGAAGCCGGCGACCATGCGGCTAAGCCGCGTGACCGGGTTCATGATCCATTCGAAGCTGGGGACGAAGCGGTCGATTACCGCCGAACGCATCCGCTCGGCCCTGGGGCTGTCGATCTGCCAGAACAGGAAGATCGACAGCAGCACCAGAAGCAGCAGCGAGACGAGGATGCGGCGGACCGGAGCCGCGTAGTCTGGGCCCTTGCGCGCCATGGGCCTGACCTGATCAGCTGTCGTAGTCGATCACGTGGCGCAGCTGCTTTTCATATTCCAGCGCCTTGCCCGTACCCAGTGCGACACAGCTCATCGGCTGGTCGGCCAGGCTGATCGACAGGCCAGTCTGCTCGCGCAGCGCCAGATCGAGTTCGCCCAGCATCGCGCCGCCACCGGTCAGCATCACACCGCGGTCGACGATGTCGGCGGCCAGGTCCGGAGGGGTGGCTTCCAGCGCGACCATGACGGCCTCGCAGATCTGCTGCACCGGCTCGGCCAGCGCCTCGGCGACCATGGCTTGGGTGATCTCCATTTCCTTGGGGATCCCGTTCAGCAGGTCGCGGCCGCGCACCATGATGGTTGCGCCCCGGCCGTCGTCGGGCATGCGGGCGGTGCCGATCTGGGTCTTGACCCGTTCGGCGGTGGATTCGCCGATCAGCAGGTTGTGGTTGCGGCGCAGATAGTTGATCAGCGCGTCATCCATGCGGTCGCCGCCGATACGGACCGAACGTGCATAGACCACGTCGCCCAGCGACAGGACCGCGACTTCGGTGGTGCCGCCGCCGATATCGACGACCATGCTGCCGGTCGGCTCGGTGATCGGCATGCCGGCACCGATGGCGGCTGCAATCGGCTCGGCGATCAGGCCGGCCTTGCGGGCGCCCGCGGACAGGACCGACTGGCGGATCGCGCGTTTCTCGACCGGGGTCGCGCCATGCGGGACGCAGACGATGATCTTGGGCTTCGAGAAGGTCGTCCGGCGGAACACCTTCTTGATGAAATGCTTGATCATCTCTTCGGCGCTGTCGAAATCCGCTATGACGCCTTCGCGCATCGGGCGGATCGCCTCGATCGAGCCGGGGGTCCGGCCCAGCATAAGCTTGGCATCCTCGCCCACGGCCAGGACCTGCTTCTTGCCGTCCTTGACGTGATAGGCAACGACCGAAGGCTCGTTCAGGATGATGCCCTTGCCCTTCACATAGACCAGCGTGTTCGCGGTCCCCAGGTCGATTGCGATATCGGTGGAAAACAACCCGCCAAAGGCCATGTGATTATCCCTTCTGCCGTCCCTGCCTTGACGGCGTGATCCCCGTCGTTTGCCGACGGTCATTGTCCGATTGCCCCGATGAGTCGCCTCATCTTGGATTGGCTTCATATAGGCCGCGATTTCCGCCGCGGAAACCCGGTATTTTCGCTTGAGCGCGTGCGGGCCGTTGCGTCGTTTCAAGGCCCCACGGGGCGCGGACTTACCTGAATTTCGCGCCCCAATTCGCTGACACAGCTGGGTTTCGCGCAGGTTGCGACCCAGTTTTGCAGGCAACGAGGGCGGGCGCAAGAAAAAGGGCGGCCCCGCAGGCCGCCCCGTAATTCGTGTTCACGGATTCGTTCAGTGCGAATACATGCTGACCTGCTTGGAGTCGGCGCCTTCGCCGACCATCTCGCGGCGCAGCTTCAGGCGGTTCAGCGCCCCGACATAGGCCTTGACGCTGGCCAGGATCGTGTCGGTGTCGGCGGCCTGGCCGGTGGCGATGCGGCCCTCTTCCTCCATGCGGACGCTGACCGTGGCCTGCGCGTCGGTGCCCTCGGTCACTGCATGGACCTGATAGAGCTGAAGCACGGCATTATGCGGCCAGATCGCCTTCACGGCGTTGAAGCAGGCATCAACCGGGCCGTCGCCCTCGGCATGGACGGTCTTTTCCTCGTCGCCGACCACCATGGTCAGGTCGGCGGACTGGCCGTCGCTGCCGCAGACGACCCGCAGGTGCTTGACCTGCAGATAGTCGCTGTCGGTATTGGCGCTGCTGTCCTGCATCAGCGCGACCAGGTCGTCGTCATAGACTTCCTTCTTGCGGTCAGCCAGCGCCTTGAAGCGGACGAACACGTCCTTCAACTGGTTGTCGCCGACCTCATAGCCCAGATCGCGCAGCTTGGCCCGCAGGGCGGCACGGCCCGAATGCTTGCCCATCGCGATATTCGCCTCGTTCAGGCCGATATCGGCGGGGCGCATGATCTCGAAGGTCTCGACGTTCTTCAGCACACCATCCTGGTGGATGCCGGATTCGTGCAGGAAGGCGTTCTTGCCGACGATGGCCTTGTTGAACTGGACCGGGAAGCCCGACACAGCCGCGACGCGGCGCGAGATGCCCATGATCTTGGTCGTGTCGATGCCGGTGTCAAAAGGCATGATGTCGTGACGCACCTTCAGCGCCATGACGACTTCCTCAAGCGCGGTATTCCCGGCGCGCTCGCCCAAGCCGTTGATCGTGCATTCGACCTGGCGCGCGCCCGCCTCGACCGCGGCGAGGCTGTTTGCCGTCGCCATGCCCAGGTCGTTGTGGCAATGCGTCGCGAAAATGATCTCGTCTGCGCCCGGCACCCGCTCCAGCAGCATCCGGATCAGCGCGGCGGATTCGCGCGGCGCGGTATAGCCTACGGTATCGGGAATGTTGATCGTGGTCGCACCCGCCTTGATCGCGATCTCGACCACCCGGCACAGATAGTCGTGTTCGGTTCGCGTCGCGTCCATCGGCGACCATTGCACGTTGTCGCACAGGTTGCGGGCATGGGTCACGGTCTGATGGATGCGCTCGGCCATCTGGTCCATGTCCAGATTGGGAATTGCGCGATGCAGCGGCGAGGTGCCGATGAAAGTATGGATGCGCGGCTGGCGGGCGTGCTTCACGGCCTCCCAGCAGCGGTCGATATCGGGCAGTTGCGCACGGGCCAGACCGCAGATGACAGAGTTCTTCGACTGCTTGGCGATCTCGCTGACGGCGGCGAAATCGCCTTCCGAGGCGATGGGAAAGCCTGCCTCGATGATGTCGACGCCCATTTCATCGAGCATCTGGGCAATTTCCAGCTTCTCGGCATGGGTCATCGTGGCACCAGGCGACTGCTCGCCATCGCGCAGCGTGGTATCAAAAATCAATACGCGGTTCTTGTCGGTCATGTTCGGGAATCCTTCTTTACGCTTGCTGGTCCGGGCGCAGCCAAACTGAGCGGTGGCCCGGAGACCCGCTCAGCGCAGCGTAAGAAGGAGAAGACCGCGGAGACTCACGGCAAAACGCGCGCCGATCTGCGCGTTCCGGGTGGTGGCGATGTGTCGCATCCGAGTCATGGCGCGGAATATAAGACCGCTCTCACCGGCTTGAAAAGGCAGAAATTGACGCTGCGGTAGAATTTTGAACCCGACCATGAAAAAGGCGGGGCAATCCGCGCGCCCCGCCCCGGTTTCACCGTTTCTCAAATACCCCCGCGACCGCGCCGCCGGAGCTGTCCTCTCAAAGCGCGCGCCAACCGATGTCCCGGCGATAGAACCCGCCCGGCCAGTCGATTGCATCGGCCAGCGCATAGGCGCGTTCGTGGGCCTCGGCCAGCGTCGCGCCGCGACCGGTCGCGGTCAGCACGCGCCCCCCGTTTGCCAGCCATTTGCCGTCCTGCCGCGCGGTTCCGGCATGAAAGACGATGCGGGTCGAATCCTCAGGCAGCCCGTCCAACCCTCCGATTTCAGTGCCTTTCTGATAGGTGCCGGGATAGCCCCGAGCAGCAAGCACCACGGTCAGCGCGTGATCCTCGGCCCAGGTGACGCCGGCCTCGGCCAGGCGTCCTTCGGCACAGGCCAGAATCAGGTCCAGCGCCTGTGCGCCCAGCCGCATCATCAGCACCTGGCATTCGGGATCGCCGAAGCGGACATTGTATTCCACCAGCCGCGCGTGCCCGTCCTCGATCATCAGCCCGGCGTAAAGGATTCCCTGGAACGGCGTGCCGCGGCGGGCCATCTCGGCCACGGTGGGCTGCACGATCTCGGCCATCACGCGATCCTGGATTGCCTGCGTCAGGACCGGGGCAGGGGAATAGGCGCCCATGCCGCCGGTATTCGGGCCGGTATCGCCCTCGCCGACGCGCTTGTGATCCTGCGCCGTGCCGATGGGCAGGCAGTCGGTGCCGTCGCACAGGATGAAGAAGCTTGCCTCTTCCCCCGACATGAACTCCTCGATCACGACCTCGGCCCCGGCATCGCCGAACGTGCCGCCAAAGGCGTCGTCGATGGCGCTCAGGGCCTCATCCTCGGTCATGGCGACCGTGACGCCCTTGCCGGCGGCCAGACCATCTGCCTTGACGACGATCGGCGCGCCCTTGGCACGGATATAGTCGCGCGCGGGCCTGGCCGCGTCAAAGCGCGCCCAGGCGGCCGTCGGCGCATTGCAGGCATCGCAGATTTCCTTGGTGAAGCCCTTCGACGCCTCAAGCCGCGCTGCCGCTGCCGAGGGGCCAAAGACCAGAATCCCGGCACTGCGCAGATCATCTGCGACGCCGGCCGCCAGCGGTGCCTCGGGGCCGACGATCACCAGGTCGATCGCATTCTCCTCGCAAAAGCCGATGACGGCAGCGCCCGACAGGATGTCCAGTTCCGCCAGGCGCGCGACAGCGGCCATGCCGGGATTGCCGGGGGCGACGAACAGTCTGTCGCATTTCGGATTCTGCCGGACCGCCCAGGCCAGCGCATGTTCGCGCCCGCCGCTGCCGAGGATCAGGATATTCATGCGATGGCCCTTCCTTGCGATGTCTCGCGCCTTCTAGGAATTGCCCCGCTCCGGATCAATCCGAAACTGCCCTTGATCCCGGCCCGCAGGCGCGCCAGAACCGGATCATGGAACTGTTCGAAGACGCCCCCGGCAGCAATGCGCATGAATTCACCGTGTCGGAGCTTTCCGGCGCCGTCAAACGCACGCTTGAGGGCGAGTTCGGCCGCGTCCGCGTTCGTGGAGAGATCGGGCGCGTCTCCCGCCCTTCGTCGGGGCACCTGTATTTCGATCTCAAGGATGACCGCTCGGTCATCGCGGCAGTCACCTGGAAAGGGCAGGCCGCGCGCCTCTCGACCCGTCCCGAAGAGGGGATCGAGGTCATTGCGACCGGTCGCCTGACCACCTTTCCCGGCCAGTCGAAATACCAGTTGATCGTCGACGAGATCGAGCCGGCAGGCGCCGGGGCGCTGATGATGATGCTGGAAAAGCGCCGCAAGGCCCTGGCCGCCGAAGGGCTTTTCGACGAGGCAAGAAAGCGTCCGCTGCCGTTTTTGCCGCGCGTGATCGGTGTCGTGACCTCGCCCTCGGGGGCGGTCATCCGCGACATCCTGCACCGGCTGCGCGACCGTTTTCCGACCCGCGTGCTGATCTGGCCGGTGGCCGTTCAGGGCGAAGGCTGCGCCCCGCAGGTCACGGCGGCAATCCAGGGCTTCAACGCACTTGATCCCGCTGGTCCGATCCCGCGGCCGGACCTGATCATCGTCGCGCGGGGCGGCGGCAGCCTGGAAGACCTTTGGGGCTTCAACGAGGAAACGGTCGTGCGCGCTGCCGCGGCCAGCCGTATTCCCCTGATTTCGGCGGTAGGGCACGAAACCGACACTACGCTGATCGACTTCGCTTCGGACCGTCGCGCCCCGACCCCCACCGCCGCGGCCGAAATCGCGGTTCCGGTGCGCGCCGAGCTTGCGGCCCGGCTGGGCGAAAGCGGAATCCGCATGATCCGCGCGGCGCGATCGCGCCATGACCGCCACCGGCAAAGACTGACCGATCTGGGCCGTGCGCTCGGCCGTCCGCAGGCGCTGACCGATCCCGCGCGGCAGCGTTTCGACCTCTTCGCGGAACGGCTGGAACCGGCCCTGCGGGCCTTTGTCCGCAGTCGCAGGGATCGTCTGAACGCGCTTCCCTTGTCGCTTTCGGCATTGCGCAGCGGGTTGCGCGGCCGGCGCGAACGGCTTGAGGATCAGGCCCGCCGCCTGCCGCTTTGCGCCGAACGACAGCAGGCGCGTCAGCGCGAACGGCTGGCGGGGCTTTCGGAACGTCTGGACCGTGCCCGTCAGCGCACATTGGCCCAGGCGCAGCGCGACATCGCGCGCGAAGGCGATCGCATCTCGGCGCTGACCCGAAGGCTGATTGCGGCGGGCGCAAGGCTGCTGCCGCCCCGCCGCGAAAGGCTGGAACGCATCGACCGCCTGCGCCAGACCCTTGGATATAACGAGACCCTTCGCCGGGGCTATGCGATCGTGCGGGGGCCGCAGGGGCTGATCACCAGCGCTGCGCAGGCCATGCAAACGCCGCGTTTCGAGATCGAGTTCGCGAATGACGATCGCATGCAGGCGCGCCCCGATGCGCCCGCACGGCCGCCCCGCAAGGACAGCCCAAAGGATGACAGCGAAGGGCAGGGCAAGGACCAAAAGTCCCTGTTCTGATCTCACATCTCACGGTTTTGGAAATACCCCGGGGGTCCGGGGGCAGCGCCCCCGGCGCGGAATCAGCCGCGCAGCGCCGCCGCGACGCGGGCGCGTTCTTCGATCGCGGACCAGTTTCCGGCTGCCACCTCTGCATCGGGCGAAATCCAGCTGCCACCGACGCAGATGACGTTCGGCAGGGCAAGATAGTCGGGCGCATTCGTCGGCGTAACCCCGCCGGTCGGGCAGAAGCTGACCTGGGGCAGGGGTCCCGCCAGCGATTTCAGCGATTTCGCCCCGCCCGCTGCCTCGGCCGGAAAGAACTTCAGCATGGAGTAGCCATATTCCATCGCGCGCATCACCTCCGAGGCCGTGACGGCACCCGGCAGCAAGGGCAGGCCGATGTCTTCGCAGGCACGGACTAGGCGGTCGGTCGCGCCGGGCGAGACGGCAAAGCTGGCGCCCGCATCCTTGGCGCGCTTCGCGTCGTCCGGGGTCAGGACGGTCCCGGCGCCGACATGCCCGCCCGGCACCTTCGCCATTTCGCGGATCGCGTCCAGCGCGGCAGGGGTGCGCAGGGTAACTTCCAGCACCGGCAGTCCGCCCGCGACCAGCGCGGTCGCAAGCCCTTCGGCCCGCGCGGCGTCGCCGATCACCAGAACCGGGATGACCGGGGCGAGTTCGCAAAGTGCGCGGCTGTTCCGGGACTGGATTTCGGGGGTCATGGGCATTCCTCGACTGTCAGGCAGGGCGGTAAGGTTCGGGCGCAGACTGCGCCTTTCCACGGGCGGGATCAAGATCACGTGTTAGCGTTAGCAACCGGTCGCGAGGGACGATCAGCCCCCGAACGTCCGGCTGCCGCCGCTGCTGGGCTGGGCGGTCCGCGCCGCGCCAAAGCCACCCCGCTGGCGCACTTCGGTCGCGCTCATCGGCGGCTTGCCTAGCGTCGTCGGCGCGCGCTGGAAGGTCTGCGACGGCACCTTGCCCGTGCCGCGGTTGCTGGCAAAGGTCTGGTCGCCCTTGGGCGTGGCATAGCGCCCGTCCGCGGTGCGCACCATCGGCTGGGAAAAGATGCCGCCACCCCGCGACAGCATCGACCCCATCATGTAGCCGACCAGAAGCGGCATGAAGGAAAATCCGCCTCCCGATTGCTGCGCAGCCGGATCGCCACCGCAATTCCCCTCGCCATGCTCCTGTTCGCAAAGCTCTTTCGAGGCATAGCGCGGTGCGGTCTCGGCGAATTCCTTCTGCGCGGCGGCGAAGTTCTTGCGACAGTCGTCCTCGGTGAACCACATGCTGTTTTCCTTGCTGGCAGCGACGCAGCTTTCCAGGTCGGGAAAGGATTGGGCATCGACCTGGTCCTCCTTGCATCCGGCCAGGGCAAGGGTCGCGGTTCCGGCAAGGACCAGGGCGACATGGCGCGAGCGTTTGCGTGAGATCATCTGTCAGCCCTCGATGAAATGCGGTTTGAACCGGGACAGGTTGTGGGTGATGCGCGCCCGGTCTTCGCGCAGGCCGAGCCCGCAGCACTCCTCGCCCACCATCCATGCGCCCAGAACCGGGTGGAAGCCGTCAAATTCCGGCAGTGGCGCCAGCGCCTGCAGGATCATCGGGTGATGAGAGTAGGTGTCATCCGGGGTCGAGGCCGTCTCGCACCCATCCTGGAATATGCTGACTCCCGACCCCTCGCGCGAAAAGATCGGCTTGGTGACATGGCCCGCGCGAAGCTGCGATTGCGCGACGTCCCAGGCTCGGGCAATCCGCGCGGCGGGGGTGCCGCCAGACAAGGCCGCGGCGACCTCGTCCATGAAGAAGGCGGGCAACAGGTTCGGGTGGCCGGGGAACATTTCCCACAGCAGGGGCAAAAGGCCCTTGTTCGAAAGGATCGCCTTCCACGGCGGTTCCAGAAAGCGCGTCCCCGAGGATTGCAATTGCTCCGCGAAGTCGTCGCGCAGCATGTCTTCCCAAGGGTAAAGCTTGAACAAAGTCCCTATGACGCGCGACTCGGCATCCGCGAACTGCCCTTCCTCGGACAGCCCGATCTGCGCGAGATCGGTGAAATGCGCGCCAAGGCCTGCTTCGCGCGCGGCCCATGCCAGCGTCTCGACAGTGGCATAATCTTCGGGGTTCTGCGCATCGGCAGCGAAATGGACCTCTTCGCCCGCAGCGATGATTTCGCCGAAGCGCGCGACTATCGCCTCGTGGATCGAGTTGAACTGGTCGGTGTCCGGACCAAGTACGCCCAAGGCCTGCTGCTGTTCCAGCCAGAGCCATTGGAAGGAGGCCGATTCGTAAAGCGACGTCGGCGTGTCGGCGTTGTATTCCAGCAGCTTCGCCGGCCCCTCGCCATCATAGCAAAGATCGAAACGGCCATAGAGTTCGGGTTCGCCCTGACGCCAGCTTTCCGCGACGAAGTCCCAGTGTTCGGCCGGAATGGCAAGGCGCGTCAGCCATTCGTCATCTGCGATGACGCGGGCCACGGCTTCGCGCGACATCTGGTGCAATTCGTTGCAGGGGGCTTCTAGATCCTCCTCGACCTGGCGAAGCGTCAGCCGATAGGCGCTGGTTTCGTCCCAATAGGGTTCCCCGCCCATGTCGGCGAAGGTGAAGCCCAGCTCGCGGGCCTCGTCGCGCCAGCCGGGGCGCTCGGGCAGATTGCGTTTTTCCATGGTCACTCCTTGCTTCCGACATGGAGGACTGCTGCCAGATGCGCAACCCTGCTGGGCAATTCGTCGTGTCCGGGTGGCTTGCAAGCCATTGCTTGCATTGCGGGCACTTGCCCAGACCATATCTTCGCGCCAAGGTATGGGCATCAAGCCGCTTCTGAACGCGGTGCGACAACAGGGAAAACCTATCATGAAACAGTTTTCGCTTCGCGCGATCCTGCTGGCAACCTCGGTGGCGCTGGCTCCTGCGGCTTTCGCCGAAACCCCGGCAGACACTCTGGTCGTCGCGGCGCAGATCGACGACATCATCAGCCTCGATCCCGCGCAAAGCTTCGAATTCTCGGGCAATGACGTCGACAACAACCTGTACGACCGCATTGTCGATTTCGACCCGACGGACCTGAATGCCGGGTTCAAGCCCAGCCTGGCGCAGTCGTGGGAAGTCACCGATGGTGGCAAGACCATCACCCTGACAATGCGGGACGGGGTCAAGTTCCACTCGGGCAACCCTGTCCGGGCCGAGGATGCCGCCTGGTCGCTGCAGCGTGCGGTCAAGCTGAACAAGTCGCCCGCCTTCATCCTGAACCAGTTCGGCTTCACGCCCGAGAACGTGGACCAGATGGTCACCTTCGACGGCAACAAGCTGATCCTGAAGCTTGACCAGCCCTATGCCCAATCCTTCGTCCTGAACTGCCTGGCCTCGAACGTGGCCGCGGTCGTGGACAAGGAAACCGTCATGTCCCATGTCGAGGGCGATGACCTGGGCAATGCGTGGCTGTCCACGAACGAGGCCGGCTCCGGTCCCTATACCCTGGCCGCCTGGCGCCCGAACGAGGCTGTCCAGTTCGCCGCCTTCGATGACTACTGGCAGGGCGCGCCGGTCATGAAGCGCGTGATCGTCCGTCACGTCCAGGAAAGCAGTGCACAGCGTCTGTTGCTGGAGCAGGGCGACATCGACGTTGCCCGCAACCTGACGCCGACCGACGTGGATGGCATCACCGGCAACGACAAGCTGGCGGTCGGGACCGAACCGCGTGGCCGCATCCTCTACATGGGCCTCAGCCAGAAAGACCCGCTGCTGTCGAAGCCAGAGGTGGTCGAGGCGATCAAGTACCTGGTCGATTACTCGGGGATCGAGGGCAGCTTCCTGAAGGGGCAGTTCAAGATCCACCAGAACATCCTGCCCGAGGGCTATCTTGGCGCATCGGACGAGAATCCCTGGACCTATGATATCGCGAAGGCGAAGAAGATCCTGACCGATGCCGGGATCACCTCGGGCACGGTCAAGACCTCGGTCCGCGACATTCAGGAATACGTGAACATCGCCCAGACCCTGCAGGCATCGATGGCGCAGGTCGGACTGACGCTGGAGATCCAGCAGATGACCGGCGCGCAGGTGCTGGACGCCTATCGTGCGCGTTCTGTCCCGATCTTCATCGGTGAGTGGGGCCCGGATTACGCAGATCCGAACACCAACGCCTCGACCTTCGCCTATAACCCCAACAATGCCGATGACGCGAAGCTGTCGCAGCTTGCCTGGCGCAACAGTTGGGCAGTGCCGGACGACATGAACAAGGCCACGGTTGCCGCCACTCTGGAAGGCGATACCGAGAAGCGGGTCCAGATGTATCAGGACATCCAGAAGGAATACCGCGACATCGCGCCGATCATCCCGCTGTTCCAGCGTATCGAGCAGGCGGGTATGCAGAAGAACGTCAAGCACTGGAACGCGGGCGGCGCCGTCGCCTCGGTCTATTACCGCCAGGTCACGAAGGAATAAACGTTGACCGATACCGACCTTGCGCGGGCTTCGGGGCAGGACAACCTGCCCCAGGGCCCGCGCGGCGCGCCCAAGGGGCGCAGCCGACTGCGCCGCAGGGCCAGAAGCGTGGGGGGCGTGGCGCTGTCGCTGTGCCTGACGCTGCTTGGCCTGCTCATGGTAACCTTCATCATCGGCCGGGTCATGCCGATCGACCCCGTCCTGAAAGTCGTCGGAGAGCGGGCGACCCAGGCCCAGTACGATGCCGCCTATCAGGCGATGGGGCTTGACCTGCCGCTGTGGGAACAGTTCCTGCGCTATATGGGCGAGGTGTTGAGGGGCGATTTCGGACGCTCGATCTCGACCGGGCATGCGGTGATCGACGATTTGCGCCGGGTATTCCCGGCCACGCTGGAACTGGCGATGCTGGGCACGCTGATCGGTGTCTTCGTGGGGGTGCCGCTGGGCGTGATCGCGGCCGCGCGGCGCGGCGGTTGGGTGGACCAGGTGGCACGCGTCGTGGCGCTTGTCGGCTATTCGATGCCGATCTTCTGGCTGGGGCTGATGGGGCTTTTGCTGTTCTACGGCATCCTCGGCTGGATCGGGGGGCCGGGACGGCAGGGGATCATCTTTGACGGCATGGTTCCCGTCACAACCGGCATGATCCTTGTCGACAGCCTGCTGGCCGGGGATTGGGGCGCGTTCACGGATGCCTTCAGCCACATCATCCTGCCCGCCAGCCTGCTGGGATATTTCAGCCTGGCCTATATCAGCCGCATGACGCGCAGCTTCATGCTCGAGCAACTTTCTTCGGAATATGTCACCACCGCGCGGGTCAAGGGCCTCAGCGAGCGGCGCGTGGTCTGGGGTCATGCCTTCCGCAACATTCTGGTGCCGCTGGTCACGGTGATCGCGCTCAGCTTCGGGTCGCTGCTGGAAGGCTCGGTCCTGACCGAGATCGTGTTTAGCTGGCCCGGCATCGGCCAATACATCACCAAGGCGCTGCTTGCGGGCGACATGAATGCGGTCCTGGGCGGGACGGTGCTGATCGGCACCTGCTTCGTCGCGCTGAACCTGCTGTCCGACATTCTCTATCGCGTGCTGGACCCGAGGGCGAAATGACCGAGATGACGACACGCGCCTGGCTTCTGTCCGACGCGCCGCAAACCCGCCGACAGGCGCGGCTGGGAGCAATCTATCAGGGCTGGTTGACCTTTCGGGCGAACAAGCTGGCCATGCTGGGACTGGTGATCCTGGTCCTGCTGGTGCTGATGGCGATCTTCGCACCCTGGCTGTCGCCGCAGGATCCCTTCGCGCAGAACCTGGCAGACCGGCTGAAGCCGCCGTCATCGGCGCATTGGCTGGGGACGGATGCGCTGGGACGGGACATCCTGTCGCGGCTGATCCACGGGTCGCGCATCACGCTGTTCATCGTCGGCACGGTGGCGTTGATCGCGCCGGTGATCGGACTTTTCGTCGGCACGGTCGCAGGCTTTGCCGGAGGCTGGGTCGACCAGGCCTTGATGCGGATCACCGACATCTTCCTGGCGTTCCCGAAGCTGATCCTGGCGCTGGCTTTCGTCGCGGCACTGGGACCGGGGATCGGCAATGCCGTGCTCGCGCTCGCCATTACGTCATGGCCGCCCTATGCGCGCCTTGCCCGGGCCGAGACGCTGACGATCCGCAATGCCGATTACATCGCCGCCGCCCGCCTTCAGGGCGCGGGGCCGCTGCGTCTGCTGATCGGCCATGTCTGGCCGCTTTGTGTTTCGTCCCTGATCGTGCGGGTGGCGCTGGACATGGCGGGGATCATCCTGTCGGCGGCCGGCCTGGGCTTCCTTGGTCTCGGGGCGCAGCCGCCGATGCCGGAATGGGGTGCGATGATCTCGGACGGGCGAACCTATATCCTCGATTTCTGGTGGGTCGCGGCAATGCCCGGCATGGCGATCTTCATCGTCAGCCTGGCTTTCAACCTGCTTGGCGACGGCCTGCGCGACGTGCTGGACCCCAAGGGGGCGAAAGAATGACCGAACCGCTGCTGTCAGTTCGCGACCTGCGCGTCAGTTTCCCGACCCGTTCTGGCCGCTTCGATGCGGTGCGGGGCGTCAGCTTCGATCTTGGCCGCGAAAGGCTGGGGGTCGTGGGTGAATCCGGGTCGGGCAAGTCCATGACCGGGCGCGCCATCCTTGGCCTTGTCCGCCCACCGGGCAAGGTCTCGGCCGAACGGATGACCCTGAATGGCGAGTCGATCCTGAACCTGCCAGAACGCCGGATGCGCGCCCTGCGCGGCGCGCGCATCAGCATGGTGATGCAGGATCCGAAGTTCAGCCTGAACCCGGTGATGACCGTCGGCCAGCAGATCATGGAGGCCTATCGCCTGCATTCCGGCGAAGGCGGCCGCGCCGCCCGCGACAAGGCGCTGGAAATGCTGCGCGCGGTCCAGATCCGCGACCCGGAACGGGTATTCGACGCCTATCCGCACGAGGTTTCGGGCGGCATGGGTCAGCGCATTATGATCGCCATGATGCTGGCCCCCGACCCCGAGATCCTGATCGCGGACGAGCCGACCTCGGCGCTGGACGTTTCGGTCAGGAACGAGGTGCTGCGGATCATGGATCGCCTTGTGACCCAACGGGGCATGGGGCTGATCTTCATCAGCCATGACCTGAACCTGGTCGCGCAGTTCTGCGACCGGGTGCTCATCATGTATGCTGGCCGGGTGGTCGAGGAGCTGGCGGCCCGCGACCTGCATCTGGCGCGCCATCCCTATACCCAAGGCCTTTTGAACAGCCAGCCGCGGCTGGATCACCCGGTCCAGCGCCTTCCGGTTCTTGAACGCCAGGATAGCTGGCGTGACGACCAGGTGGCGACACCCTTGCCCGGAGGTTTGTGACATGCGCTGTCACCGTTTCTCAAATACCCATTCGCAAGGCTGCTGACATGCTTGAGATCGAAAACCTGCACGTCTGGTTCGGCGATCCCCCGGAACGGGTCGATGCGGTCAGATCGGCCTCGCTTCGCGTCGGGCAGGGGGAAAGCTTCGGGATCGTCGGCGAATCCGGTTCCGGCAAGTCGACGATCCTGCGCGCCATCACGGGCTTGATCGGCAGCTGGTCGGGCCGCATCGCCGTTGAGGGAGAAGAGGTCCACGCCCGCCACCGCTCGCGCCGTTTCCACAAGACCGTGCAGATGGTCTTTCAGGATCCCTATGCCAGCCTGCATCCGCGCCACTCGGTTGACCGCGTCCTGTCCGAAACGCTGCAATTGCAGGGCATGGACCAGATCGACGCGCGCATCCCGCGCCTGCTCGATTCTGTCGGGCTGGGTCGGGGGTTCCGCTTCCGCTATCCGCACCAGCTTTCGGGCGGCCAAAGGCAGCGCGTGGCGATCGCGCGCGCCCTTGCGGCCGAACCGCGGCTTCTGCTGCTGGACGAGCCGACCAGCGCGCTGGATGTCAGCGTCCAGGCCGAGATCCTGAACCTCTTGTCAGACCTGCGCCGTGACCGCGGACTGACCTATGTCATGGTCAGTCACGACCTGGGCGTCGTCGCCCATATGTGCGACCGCGTGGCCGTGATGCGGGGTGGCCAGGTTGTCGAGATGCTGGAGGTCGGGGCGCTGCGCTCGGGTCAGGTTGCGACGGATTACGCACGCGAGCTGCTGACCGCGAGCAGCAGCTATGAACGCGAGGCGCCCTAGACCGCGACGCCCGAAAGCCAGCCGACGCCGGCGGTTATCGTCATGGCAAGGATGCCGCCCGCCACAACGCGCAGGACCGCGCGACCGGGGCGGGCACCGCCCGCCCAGGCCCCCAGCGCGCCAAGCAGCGCCAGTGCCAGCAAGACCGCGACAAGGACCGTGGGGATGACGGCGCTGGCTGGCGAAAGGACGGCCGCCAGCAGCGGCAGTGCCGCCGCGATGCTGAAGGTCGCAGCCGAGGCTACGGCCGCCTGCAAGGGATTAGGCGCGGTTGCCTCGCTCAGCCCCAGTTCATCGCGCAGATGGGCACCAAGCGCGTCATGCTCTGTAACTTCGCGCGCGGCCTGCAGGGCGGTTCCGGGCGCCATGCCGCGGGATTCATAGATTGCAGCCAACTCGTGCAGCTCTTGCTCGGGCATGTCGCGCAGAGCGGCACCTTCGCGCGCAATATCGGCGCGTTCGGTATCCGATTGCGAACTGACCGAGACATATTCGCCCAAGGCCATCGACAGCGCACCCGCAACCAGCCCCGCCGAGCCTGCGATCAGGATCGCCTCGCGCCCCGGATTTGCGGCAGCGACGCCCACGATCAGCGCCCCGACCGAGATGATGCCGTCATTCGCACCCAGGATCGCGGCGCGCAGCCAGCCCATGCGGGTGACGTAATGGGGGTCGTCGGGATGCGCGCTTGCCGGTGCAGGGGCGATCGGGCTGGTCGTCAGGCTCATGCGGGTACTCCACAGGGGGCAACGAGGCAGGTGATGGCCCCAGCATATCGCCCGCAACCGCGCGTTGGCCAGAGCGCCGATACCGGTGGGCGATGATATGCCGCAGCCCGGCCGCTTCGTGGCAAAGGTTCGCGCAAGTGCCCCCGCGGGCCCAGGACGTGGGTGGACACATGGGCGGGACCGTATCCGGACCGTCAACCTCGTTGTAATTCGCACGTTCCTGAGTAAGAAAGCGGCATGGAGAACGAAGCCCGAGCCCAATCCTTCGAGCGCGCCTTGCGTCGGGCGGGAGTCAGGATCACGCGCCAGCGTGCCGCCCTGCTGCGCGTCCTTGCCGGCGCAGAGGATCACCCCGACGCGAACCAGCTTTACCTGCGCGCGACCGAGGCGGGGGCCGGGGTTTCCCTTGCGACCGTCTATCGGACCCTGTCCGCGCTTGAGGCGCAGGGCGTCATCCTGAAACTGGAATTCGAGGGCGAGGCCGCGCGCTTCGAGCCTGCCGACGGCAAGCACCACGACCACATCATTGATATCGAGACCGGCGAAGTCACCGAGTTCGTCAGCGAACGTATCGAAAAGCTGCAGGCCGAAATCGCTGCCGAACTGGGCTATGAGATTGTCCGCCACCGGCTGGAGCTGTATGTCCGGCGCAAGACATGACGCTGGCCGTTTTCGACAAGATCATCTCCGACCGGGGATCGCGCTATGCCGTGTCGGGCGGGTCGGCGCGGAGCCGTGAAGACGTGCAAGCGCTGCTGGCCGAATTGAAGCGCAACAAGCGCTTTGCCAAGGCCACGCACAACACTTGGGCCGCCATGCTGGGCGGCGAGGCGGTTCGCGACGATGACGGCGAAAGCGGCGCGGCGCAGATCATCCAGCAGATGTTGGAACGCGCCGGCCTGGACAATCACGTCATCGTCGTGACGCGTTGGTATGGTGGCAAGCATCTGGGCGGCGACCGTTTCCGCCACGTCGTCGATGCCGTCCGCCATTATCTTGCGCAGGCGGATCTTTCAGCTGGGGCTTAGGTTTCGACCGCGTGCGCCTGCAGCAGTTCCATCGGCACGATATCCAGGGTGCGTTGGTGGGTGGACTCCAGCACGACCTTGGGCGCGGCGAATTCCTGCGTTGCCTGCAGGAAGCGCGCCGCGCAAAGGCACCAGCGATCACCCGGCTTCAGACCGGGAAAGCGGTATTCTGGCCGCGGTGTGCTGAGATCGTTGCCGAGATATTTCGAAACCGCCAGGAATTCTGCGGTCACGATGACGCAGACCGTGTGTCGACCGGAATCCTGCGGCCCGGTATTGCAGCATCCGTCGCGGAAGAACCCGGTCAGGGGCGCGGTCGAACAGGTCTCCAGTGGACCGCCAAGGACGTTCAGGGCAGGGTCCATCGTCAATCCTCCATTGATCCGGCAATTCGTCCTGCGGGCGTCGGCAGGTTTGCCGTCCGCAGACGTGTCATCTGAACCGCTCGCCAAGCGCGCGCAGCCTGTCCGACAGCGTTTCCGGCTTTGCGGGTGTCTCGGGCGGCGTGGCGTCCTTCTTGGCGGGGGCGGGCTTTGCCACCGGTGCCCCGGCATTGGGGGGCGCGGCAGGGCGGGTGCCGCTGTTTCGCGCAGGCGACACGCGGGCCGCAACGGCATTCATCACGCGTGCGTCGTCACCCGCCGCCAGCGCCTCGGCGCCGTCCGAGATGCCGCGCATCAGATCGTCCAGCCCGTTTTCCTCGGCCTTGGCGAAGTCGGACAGGACATATCCCGCGACGCGGTCCTTGTGTCCGGGATGGCCGATCCCGATGCGCATCCGGCGATACGCCTCGCCTATATGCTGATGGATCGAGCGCAGGCCGTTATGCCCGGCATGACCGCCGCCCAGCTTCAGCCGCACCTTGCCCGGGGCAAGGTCCAGTTCGTCATGCAGCACGATCACATCGCCGGGCTCGATCTTCAGATAGCGCATCGCCTCGCCCACGGACTGGCCGGAGAGGTTCATGAATGTCGCGGGTTTCAGCAGCATCACCCGTTCCTGACCCAGTCGTCCTTCAGAGACCTCGCCCTGGAATCGCGCGCGCCACGGCCCGAACCCGTGGTCCGAGGCGATGCGGTCCAGCGCCATGAAACCGACATTATGGCGGTTCTTTTCGTATTTCGCGCCGGGATTTCCCAGGCCGACGATCAGTTTCATCACATTCTCCGTCTCTGGGGGCCAGATTATCCGTCACGGCGGGCAGGGGCAAATTCTTACGCTCTCTTGTCCTCAGGGGCGGGCGTTACTAAGACTCTGTCAACTCTTCGTCTCTACGAACGAGCCAAGGCGGATGCATCCCGCTTTGGCGATTCGGGAAACGGGCAGGCCAGGCAGGGAAAAAAGCAGGGAAAGACATGCAAGATCCGGCAGAATTCTACATGAACACGCTCGTTCCCATGGTCGTCGAACAGACCAGCCGTGGCGAACGGGCCTATGACATTTTCTCGCGCCTGCTGAAGGAACGCATCATCTTCATGTCCGGCCCGGTGCATGACGGTGTGGCGACCCTGATCTCGGCGCAGTTGCTGTTCCTTGAGGCGGAAAATCCGAACAAGGACATCAGCATGTATATCAACAGCCCCGGCGGTGTGGTGACCGCTGGCCTGTCGATTTATGACACGATGCAATACATCAAGCCGCGCGTCTCGACGCTGGTGGTGGGTCAGGCGGCCTCGATGGGGTCGCTGCTTCTGTGCGCTGGCCAGCCCGGTCATCGCTTCTCGCTTCCCAACAGCCGCATCATGGTCCACCAGCCCTCGGGCGGGTTCCAGGGTCAGGCGACCGACATCCTGATCCACGCGCGCGAAACCGAAAAGCTGAAGCGCCGCCTGAACGAGATCTATGTGGCGCATACCGGGCGGACGCTGGAAGAAGTCGAAGAGGCGCTGGAGCGTGACCGCTTCATGTCGCCGGAAGAGGCCAAGGAATGGGGCCTGATCGACGAGATTCTGGTGGCCCGCGGCAAGGCCGAGCCGTCGACCTGAGGGCGCATGAACCCATCCGGTTACGGCTTTTTTGGGGATTGTGACGGGCCAAGGCGGCCCGTAACATGTCATAAGATGCGTGGTGCGGCAAAATTCGCGCCAAAGACAGGCGGGCGTCCGGCGGTGGGCCGGGCCCCCGGGGCAATGCGAGGATCGAATTAATGGCTAATCCGACAGGCGGCGACAGCAAGAACACGCTTTATTGCAGCTTCTGCGGCAAGAGCCAGCATGAGGTACGCAAGCTGATCGCCGGTCCGACCGTGTTCATCTGCGACGAATGTGTCGAGCTGTGCATGGACATTATCCGGGAAGAGACCAAGTCCTCGGCGCTGAAGTCGGGTGACGGCGTCCCCAGCCCGCGCGAGATCTGCAATGTTCTCGACGATTATGTCATCGGCCAGGAACATGCCAAGCGCGTGCTTTCGGTTGCGGTGCACAACCACTACAAGCGACTGAACCACAGCTCCAAGACCGATATCGAGCTGTCGAAGTCGAACATCCTGCTGATCGGCCCGACGGGTTGCGGCAAGACGCTGCTGGCGCAGACGCTGGCGCGCATCCTTGACGTGCCCTTCACCATGGCCGATGCGACCACCCTGACCGAAGCGGGCTATGTCGGCGAGGATGTCGAGAACATCATCCTGAAGCTGCTGCAGGCATCGGAATACAATGTCGAGCGGGCGCAGCGCGGCATCGTCTATATCGACGAGGTCGACAAGATCACCCGCAAGTCCGACAATCCCTCTATCACCCGCGACGTTTCGGGCGAGGGGGTGCAGCAGGCTCTGCTGAAGATCATGGAAGGCACCGTTGCCAGCGTTCCCCCGCAAGGTGGCCGCAAGCATCCGCAGCAGGAATTCCTGCAGGTCGACACGACGAATATCCTGTTCATCTGCGGTGGCGCGTTTGCCGGGCTTGACCGGATCATCGCGCAGCGGAACAAGGGCACCGCGATGGGCTTCGGCGCCGCGGTCAAGGAAAATGACGACAAGGGCGTGGGCGAGTTGTTCAAGCAGCTTGAACCGGAAGACCTGCTGAAATTCGGCCTGATCCCCGAATTCGTCGGGCGTCTGCCGGTCATCGCAACGCTGGGCGACCTGGACGAAGGCGCGCTGATCACCATCCTGACCGCGCCGAAGAACGCCCTGGTCAAGCAGTACCAGCGTCTTTTCGATCTTGAGGACGTGAAGCTGACCTTTACCGAGGATGCGCTGGTCGCCATCGCGCGGCGCGCCATCAAGCGCAAGACGGGCGCCCGGGGCCTGCGCTCGATCATGGAGGATATCCTGCTGGATACCATGTTCGAACTGCCCGGCCTCGACAGCGTCGAAGAGGTGGTGGTGAACGAAGAAGCGGTCGACAATCCCAGCGCCACGCCGCTGCTGATCCATGCCGACGCGAAAAAGGAAACCGCGACGGCGGGCTGATCGCTGGCCGTGACGGAAATTGCGGCCCGCGACGGAAAACGTCGCGGGCCGTTGCCGTTTTGGCGGGGCCGCTTCCGTTCACAGGGACGCGCGCGGCGGCGAATTGGGGGCCTGGGGGCTCGCGCTCTCTGGACCTTGGCGGCAAGTTGCGCCATATCTCATCCCAAATCCGACTGACGAAGGTTCACGACCATGTCCTTTCTGCTGCGCGCCCTGACCTGGTGGAACAGCCAGACGATCAACACCCAAGTCTGGACCAGGCTTTACGGTGAAAAGGTCGGCCAAGACGACCAAGGAAACGTCTATTACCAGTCGGGTGGCGGCAAGCGGCGCTGGGTGATCTATAATGGCGAGGCCGAGGCCAGCCGCGTGTCGCCCGATTGGCATGGCTGGCTGCACCACACCTATAAACAGCCGCCGACTACGGCGCCGATGGTCCACAAGCCCTGGGAAAAAGAGCATGTCGCGAACCCGACCGGGACCGACGAGGCCTATCACCCCGCGGGCTCGATCTATCGCGCAGAACCCGCGCGTCGCCGCGACTATGACGCCTGGCAGCCCGAGTAAGCCATGCAAAGCGCCGCCGAACGGGCCGAACTCTGGGTTGGAACGGCGGTCCTGGCCGTCGCGGCGGGCTTTCTGATCTGGGCCGGTTCTGGAAGCGGTTTCGGGCGTGGGCTGGGCGGTGACGGTTACGAACTGCGCGCGGCCTTTCCCAGCGTGGACGGGATCGACGTCGGGACCGATGTCCGCGTCGCAGGTGTCAAGGTCGGCAAAGTGACCGGCATCGACCTGAACCCGCAGACCTATCTGGCCGAAGCGCGGTTGCGCATCCCGGCCGAAATCCAGATGCCCAGCGACAGCGCCGCGCTGATACAGTCCGACGGGCTTCTCGGCGGTGCCTATATCGAGCTTCAGCCCGGCGGCGCGCCGGACAACCTTGCCCCCGGTGACGAGATCGAGGATGTGCAGGGCGCCGTCAGCCTGTTGTCGCTGATGATGAAATTCGTTGATGCGCAGGCGGGGGGAGACCAGAAATGACCCGTCGTATCCTCGCACCCGCGCTGCTTTGCCTGCTGATGGGCGCCGTGCCCGTTGTGGCGCAGGAAGAGGATGGGTCGCTTTCCGAAGAAAGCCTGATGGTCGACCCCGCCTTCAGCGACGATCCGAATGCCGTGGTGGTGATCGAGCCATCGGCCGCCGAACGCGAGGCCGCGATTGCAGGCGCGCGCGGGCCGGATACCGCGCAGGGCAAGGGCGCGAAATTGCGCGGTCTGGACAAGGTCACCGGGCAGACTCACGATTTCGGGTTGGAGAACGGACAGTCGGCCGAGTTCGGACGACTTCAGGTGCGGCTGGGCGAATGCCGTTTTCCGGCGAACAACCCTGCATCCGACGCCTATGCCGAGCTGACCGTGGTCGATACGCGCGCGAACAATACCGTGTTTTCGGGCTGGATGATCGCATCCTCTCCGGCGCTTTCCGCGATGGATGATCCGCGCTACGACGTTTGGGTCATTTCCTGCAACAACGCCTGACGGTCCGGCAGCCCGGCCGCGGTGAAGTCCGCACCAGTGCGGATCGCCTGCGCCAGACGACGTCGGTATTCCCCGCGCAGGATCGCGCGCCCCCCCATCGAGGTCAGGTGCTCCGTCGGATACTGCGTATCCCAAAGCTGAAACCCGGTCCGGCGCAGGTGCGACGACATCCAGATCAGTGCCACTTTTGAGGCGTTCGGCCTGCGTGAGAACATGCTTTCCGCGAAAAAGGCCGCACCCAGCGAAACACCGTAGGTCCCGCCTACCAGTTCGTCGCCGTCATAGATTTCCAGGGAATGCGCATGGCCCAGCTGAAACAGCTCGCGGTAGAGCGCGATCAGGTCGGCATTGATCCATGTCTCTTCGCGGTCGGCACAACCGGCCACTACTCCGTCGAAATCGGAATTGATGCTGGCCCGCCACCCGCATTGGCGCAGGAAGCGGTGCATCGAGCGCGAGATATGGACCCCGCCCACCGGCAGGACGCCGCGCTCGGGCGGGTCGAACCAGTAAAGTTCGGGATCGGCGGCTGAACGGGCCATGGGAAAGACGCCCTGGGCATAGGCCAAAAGCAGTCTTTCCGCCGTCAGTTCCACCATTCCCGATCAGCTGTTCGGATCGGCCAGCTTGGCCAGCCAGCGTTCCAGCCAGTGGATCGAATAGTCACCCCGCTGGATATCCGGGTTTTCAAGCAGCGCCCGGAACAGCGGCACGGTGGTATCGACACCATCGACGATCAACTCGCCCAACGCACGGTCAAGGCGCGCCAGCGCTTCGTGCCGGTCACGACCATGCACGATCAGCTTGCCGATCAGGCTGTCGTAATAGGGCGGGATGCGGTAGCCGTCATAGATCGCGGCATCCATCCGAACGCCCAGGCCGCCCGGCGCGTGGTACTGCGTGATCTTGCCCGGAGAGGGCGTGAAATTCGGCAGTTTTTCCGCATTGATCCGCACTTCGATCGAGTGGCCGCGGATCTCAAGATCTTCCTGGCGGAACTCCATCTCTTCACCGGCGGCGACGCGGATCTGCTGGCGCACCAAATCGACCCCGAAGATGGCCTCGGTGATCGGATGCTCGACCTGCAGGCGGGTGTTCATCTCGATGAAATAGAACTCGCCATCCTCGAACAGGAATTCGATCGTGCCGGCGCCACGATAACCCAGCTTTGACATCGCATCCGCACAGATGCCGCCGATGCGGGCACGCTGTTCTGGCGAAATTGCGGGGCCGGGAGCCTCTTCCAGCACCTTCTGGTGGCGGCGCTGCAGCGAGCAGTCCCGCTCGCCCAGATGCACCGCGCGGCCCTTGCCGTCGCCGAAGACCTGGATCTCGATATGGCGCGGGCGCTGAAGATATTTCTCGATATAGACTTCGTCATTGCCGAAGGCGGCCTTGGCTTCGGTCCGGGCGGTGCGGAAGGCGATTTCCAGCCCATCCTCATTCTCGGCGACCTTCATGCCGCGGCCACCGCCGCCTGCCGTCGCCTTGATGATGACCGGATAGCCGATTTCGGCCGCGACGCGGTAGGCCGAGGCGACGTCCGGGACACCACCTTCCGAGCCGGGGACGACCGGAATGCCAAGCGCCTTGGCGGTGTCCTTGGCGGTGATCTTGTCGCCCATGATGCGGATATGTTCGGCCGAGGGGCCGATGAAGGCGATGCCGTGATCCTCGACCATCTGCACGAAGCCGGCATTTTCCGACAGGAAGCCATAGCCCGGATGGATCGCCTGCGCGCCCGTGATTTCGCAGGCGGCGATGATCGCGGACATCGACAGGTAGCTGTCGACAGAAGGCGGCGGTCCGATGCAGACCGATTCGTCGGCCATGCGGACATGCATGGCATCGGAATCGGCGGTGGAATGGACCGCGACCGAGGCGATGCCCATCTCGCGGCAGGCACGGACCACCCGTAGGGCGATCTCGCCGCGATTGGCGATCAGGATCTTGTCAAACATCCCGGCCTCACTCGACGACCATCAGGGGCGCACCGAATTCGACCGGGCTGCCGTCGTCGACGAGGATGCGCTTGACCGTACCCGAGCGCGGCGAGGGGATGTGGTTCATGGTCTTCATCGCCTCGACGATCACCAGCGTATCGCCTTCCTTGACTTGCTGGCCGACGCTGACGAAGGCCGTGGCGCCCGGTTCCGGCGACAGATAGGCGGTGCCAACCATGGGCGAGGTCACGATGCCCGGAAGGCTGGTCGGATCCTCATTCGCGGCAGGGGCCGCGGGTGCGGCTGCGGCAGGTGCGGCGGCCGCGAGGGGCAGGGCAGCCGCGGGCGCAGCCGCGACAGTCTGGATGATCTGCTTGCCTTGTTTCGACAGGCTGACAGTCAGCCGGTCGTTTTCGCCGTATTCGCGCTTGACGGAAAGTTCGGTCAGCTCGTTGCGGTTGAGCAGTTCGGCCAGGGCCTGGATGAAGGCGACGTCGCCCTTGCCATTGCCTTCGTCCTGACCTGCGTGATTGTGATCGTCGCTCATGCCGTCCTCTGGATTTTGTCGTTGAGTGCCGCGCGTCCGGCGCGGCGGTTGGGGCGCTTATAGCCTGTCATATGACGCGAGGGAAAGGGTTTCCCCGGCGACTAGCGCGCGTCGCCACGTTCTTTCCAGCGGCGGTGGACCCAGAACCATTGATCCATATGGGCGCGCACCTGCGCCTCAAGGTGATCGTTCAGATCCTGCATCATGGTCGCTGGATCGGAATGGGGAATGGGTTCGCCGACTTCGACGCGAAAGCTCAACCCGTCCGGCTGGCGGATTCCGGCGATCGGCAGGATCAGCGCTTCGTAGCGGATGGCAAGCTCGGCCGGGGTCAGGACGGTTTTCGTCGTCAGGCCGAAGAACTTCAGTGGTGCGCCATGGCCGTCGAACTGGTCATAGCCCAGCGACAGCCAACCGCCGCCCTTCAGGAATCGCAGCATGGCGGCAAGGCCCGAGCGTCCGCGCGGGAACATCGGTTCGGCTATGGCGCGCATCGCGGGGATGTAATGGCGGTTGAACGCCTCGTTGTTCATGGGGCGGTAAAGCGCGCCCACCGGCCAGCCCCGACCGGTCAGGGCAGCGCGCATTGCGTCGTAATTGCCGAAATGCGCCACGGCCAGGATCACCGGCCTGCCTGCGGCGGCCGCCTGCTCCAGTGCGGGCAGGCCGGGGCCGCAGAGCGGATCGGCAGAATGGATGCGGCCGATGAACTCGGTCCCCGAATAGATCTCGGCCAGCGAGCGACCGGCATTGTCGGGCACCGCGCGGGTCAGGTGGCGCACCTCGGCCGGGGTCAGGTCCGGCCGTGCCTTGGCAAGGTTCGTCCGGATGCGCTTGCGCCAGCCCGCGACGGGACCAAGCACATGGGCAAAGAACCAGCCCATTGCGGGGATGCGACGCTCATAAGGCAGGATCCGGGCCACGCCCATGATGGCAAGAAAGGTGCCATTCGCGATCCGGTCGGTCAAGGAGACCCTGTCTTCGTCTTTCTCGCTCATCCGGTTCCGTCTATCCTGCCTTCTGCATGGCGCGCGCTTCGCGCAGCCAGACATATATGCCCGCGCCAACGATGATCAACGCACCGGCCAAAGTCCAGCGGTCGGGCAGGGTGCCCCAGAACAGCCAGCCCCACAACCCGGCCCAGATCAACCCGGTATAGCCGAAGGGGGCAATTGCGGCGGCCTCGGCCAGGGCAAAGGCGCGGATCAGCATCGCCTGCGCCACGGTTCCCAGCGAACCGATCAGCAGGAAGGCCCAGATGTCGGTACTGGCAATAGGTTGCCAGACAAAGGGCACGGCGAGCGTGGTGATGACCGTGCCGACCGTCGCCGACCACAGGATCGAGGTTGCGGTCGAATCCTCGCGCGCCACCCGCGTCAGGATCGCGCCCGCCGCATAGGTGAAGGCCGCAACCAGCGGCAACAGCGCTGCCGGCTGGAAGACGCCAAGACCGGGGCGGATGATGATCATTGCGCCGCAAAGCGCCGTGATGATGCCCAATGCGCGGCGGATGCCGATCCGCTCGCCCAGAAAAATCGCGGCGCCAAGCGTGATCAGCACCGGGTTTATGTCCATGATCGCCGTCGCCTCGGCGAGCCCGATCCATTGCAGCGAGGTGAAGAACAGCCCACCCGAGGCAAGCTGGGTGATGCCGCGGAACAGCTGCACGACCGGGCGTTTCGTGACCATCGTCCGGCGAAAGCGCGGCGCGAAGATCACCGCGACGATCAGGAAGTTGATCGAGAAGCGCGCCCAGACGATCTGGCCGGGGTGGTAACGCTCGGCCAGGTGCTTCGCGGTGGCATCCATCATCGTGAAGATGAAGATCGACAGCAGCAGCAGCAGGATGCCCTGCAATTGCGTCGAACGGACCGTGCTGCCCGCGGGGGCAAGGATCGGCGGAATCCCCGGAGGGGGGCTGTCTGGCTGGCTCATCTGGGGACTCCCTTGCCGCGCGTTATGCCGATGCGCGGTGACAAGGTCCATGCCCCGGAATGCAGACGGCCGCGCGAATGGCGCGGCCGTCGTTTTCATGTCGCCATTGCTCAGCCAAGCAGGCGGCGGGCCTCGGCGACGGCGGCTTCGGCGGTGATGCCGAACTCCTTGTAAAGGGTCGGGGCCGGGGCCGATGCGCCAAAGCCGGTCATGCCGATGAAGCCCGAGGTTTCCTCACGACCGCGTTCGCCCAGCAGCAGCCATTCCCAGGGCTGACGGACGGCGGCCTCGATGGCGATGCGCACGGTGTTCGCGGGCAGGACCGAGCTGCGGTAAGCCACGTCCTGATCGCGGAACAGTTCCATCGACGGGACCGAAACCACGCGGGTCGGCACGCCCTGCGCCTCAAGCTGGTCGCGCGCGGCGACCGCGATCTCGACCTCGGAACCGGTGGCCATCAGCACGACTTTCGCCGTGGCGCTGGCCTCGCGCAGGACATAGGCGCCCTTGGCGGTCAGGTTCTCGCCCGCGGTTTCGCGCAGCGTCGGCAGGTTCTGACGCGATAGGGCCAGGATCGAGGGCGAGCTGTCCTCGCTCAGCGCGATTTCCCAAGCCTCGGCGGTCTCGATCAGATCGCAGGGACGGAAGGTCAGCGTATTGGGCGTGGCGCGGCAGATTGCCAGATGCTCGACCGGCTGGTGGGTCGGGCCGTCCTCGCCCAGACCGATGCTGTCATGGGTCATGACATAGACAACCGGCAGTCCCATCAGCGCCGACAGGCGCATTGCGCCGCGGGCGTAGTCGGTGAAGCACATGAACGTCCCGCCATAGGGACGGAAACCGCCATGCAGCCAGATGCCGTTCATCGCGGCGGCCATGCCGTGTTCGCGGATGCCGTAGTGGATATAGCGGCCGGTGCGGTTCTCGGGCGTGAAGATGCCCAGATCCTTGGTCTTGGTGTTGTTCGAGCCGGTCAGGTCGGCCGAACCACCCAGAGTCTCGGGCAATTCCGGGTTCACGACCTCAAGCACCATCTCGCTGGCGCGGCGGGTCGCGATCTTGGGCTTGCTCGACAGCGCCTGTTCCTTCAGCGCGGCGATGGTCGGCGCAAGCCGGTCGCTGCCCTCGCCCGAAATGCGGCGCGCGAATTCCTCGCGGTTCGCACTGGCGTCGACGCGGGCATTCCACGCCTCGCGCGCGGACTTGCCGCGGGCGCCGATCGCGCGCCAATCCGACAGGATATGCTCGGGGATGATGAAGGCGGGGGATTCCCAGCCATAGGCGGCGCGGGCGGCGACGATTTCCTCGGCCCCCAGCGGCGAGCCATGAGCACCCGAGCTGTCCTGCTTCTTCGGCGAGCCATAACCGATGATGGTCTTGCACGAGACCAGCACCGGGCGGTCGTCGGCACCGCTTGCGGCGTCGGTCAGCGCGCGGTCGATGTCGGCGGCGTCATGGCCGTCGCAAGCCAGCACGCGCCAGCCCGAGGCCTCGAACCGCTTCATCTGATCGGTATTGTCCGACAGCGAGACGCGGCCGTCGATGGTGATGTCGTTGTTGTCCCACAGGACGATCAGGTTCTTCAGCTTCTGGTGGCCGGCCAGCGCAATGGCTTCCTGGCTGATACCCTCCATCAGGCAGCCGTCGCCGGCGATGACCCAGGTCTTGTGGTTGCACAGATCGGCGCCGAACTGGGCGCGCATCGCCTCTTCGGCGATGGCCATGCCGACCGAGGTGGCGATGCCCTGGCCCAGCGGACCGGTCGTCGTCTCGACACCCTCGACATGGCCGTATTCCGGATGGCCAGCCGTGATCGCGCCCCATTGGCGGAAGTTGCGGATCTGGTCCATCGACATCTGCTCATACCCGGTCAGGTGCAGCAGCGAATAGATCAGCATCGAGCCGTGGCCGGCCGACAGCACGAAGCGGTCGCGATCGAACCAGTTCGGGGCGGATGCGTCGAATTTCAGGTGATTGCGGAACAGGACCGTGGCCACATCGGCCATGCCCATCGGCATGCCGGGATGGCCCGAATTCGCGGCCTCGACTGCGTCCATCGACAGGGCGCGGATGGCGGAGGCAAGGCGCCAGTGGTCGGGATTGGCCTTGCGGCGTTCGGCGATGTCCATTGTGGATTTCCGTGCTGGTGGATGCGCAGCTTCTGATATTCAGGCGGACGCCCTGTTGCAACCCGCGACCGCGGCCTTGCCCGACTGCCCGAACGGCATTTTTCGTCCCGGACCGCAGGATCGGCGACCGTGTCGGGGTCTTTCGCCCGACTGCTGCGAAGGGTGCTGGATCGCGAGGCGCGGCGCAAGGCGATTTCCACCCCTTTGCCTCGGCCTGCCCGCGAACCGGGCCGCACCTGCTGCCGGGGCAACTTTCGGTATAAATTCGTTGCGTTGAATCAAACCCCTGCGCTTAAATTTCAGGACACAATGATAATGACCTGACACGGAGGACTTCATGGGACAGACCGCACCCGCTGCTCGCGATCCGGTGGACGAGATCCTGCCGCCGGCCCGCATGACCATGCTGGGGCTGCAACACGTGCTTGTCATGTATGCGGGGGCCGTGGCGGTGCCCCTGATCGTGGGACGCGCGCTGAAACTTGCGCCCGAGGATGTCGCCTTCCTGATTTCGGCGGATCTGTTCTGTTGCGGCATTGCGACCATCATCCAGTCGTTGGGCGCGACCCGCTATTTCGGGATCCAGCTTCCGGTGATGATGGGGGTCACGTTCGCCTCGGTCGGACCGATGGTGGCAATGGCCAATGCCAACCCCGGCCCCGACGGTGCGCGGATGATCTTTGGCGCCATCATCGGGGCGGGGATCATCGCCATGGTGATCGCGCCCTTTGTCGGGCGGATGCTGAAATTCTTTCCGCCGATCGTCACCGGCACGATCATCCTTGTGATCGGCGTGTCGCTGATGCGGATCGGGATCAACTGGATCTTCGGCAATCCGGTCGGCCCGACCGCGCCGAAGATCGTGGACCCCGTCGCTTTGGGCTGGCTGAACCAGCTGAAAGAGATGCAGGCGACCGGCGTGGTCCCTGCGCTGCCCCAGAACTTTGCCCCGGCGGCCAGCGTGCAGAACCCGCTTTACGCGAGCCCCGTCAATATCGTGATCTCGGCGGTGGTGCTGGTCGCGATCCTGATGATCGCGCGGTTCGGCAAGGGCTTCATCGCGAATATCGCGGTGCTGCTGGGCATGGTGATCGGCGCGATCCTGACCATCCTGCTGGGTCAGATGAGCTTTGCCAAGGTGGCCGATGCCGCCTGGTTCGGGGTGGTCGCGCCCTTCCATTTTGGAACTCCGATCTTCGACCCGGTGCTGATCGTGACCATGGTGCTGGTGATGATCGTGGTCATGATCGAATCCACGGGCATGTTCTTGGCCTTGGGCGAGATGACCGGCCGCAAGATCACGCAGGAACGGCTGACCGCGGGTCTGCGCACCGACGGGTTGGGGACACTGCTTGGAGGGATCTTCAACACCTTCCCCTATACCTCGTTCAGCCAGAACGTCGGTCTGGTCGGCGTGACCGGGATCAAGAGCCGCTATATCTGCGTGGTGGGCGGCGTGATCCTGATCCTGTTCGGACTGGTTCCCAAGATGGGCGCGGCGGTCGAGTCGCTGCCGACCTCGGTTCTGGGCGGGGCGGGGCTGGTGATGTTCGGCATGGTCGCGGCGACGGGCATCCGCATCCTGTCCACCGTGGATTTCGCCAGCAATCGCAACAACCTGTTCATCGTCGCCGTTTCGCTGGGCTTCGGAATGATTCCGCTGATCGCGCCGGACTTCAAGCAATGGATGCCGCATGCGATTCACCCGCTGATCGAATCCGGCATCCTGTTGGCGACCATCGCGGCGGTGGTGCTGAACGCTTTCTTCAACGGTACCCGTGGTGGCAGCGCCGACGATGCCCGCCGCGCGGCAAGCCTTGTCGATCACTGACCGCCGCGACCCTCGTCACCGGACGGGGGCGGCGCGACAAGAGGCCGGATCCGCAACCGCGTGATCCGGTTCTCGCGCCGCGCGACGACCTCGAACCGATAGCCGTGGAAGGAAAACACCTGCCCCGGCGTGGGGATCGACTGGGCGGCATGGATGACCAGACCGGCGACGGTATTCGCCTCTTCATCGGGCAGGGACCAGTCCAGCGCGCGGTTCAGGTCGCGGATGGTGGTTGCCCCGTCGACGCTGTAATCGCCCGCGTCATTCGGGGTCAGGGATTGGGCGATGTCGGTATCATGTTCGTCGGTGATCTCGCCCACGATCTCTTCAAGGATATCCTCCAGCGTGATCAACCCGCGCAGGTCGCCATATTCGTCCACCACCAGCGCGAAATGGGTGCGCCGCGCCAGAAACTCGCGCATCTGCTCATCCAGCGGGGTCGTGTCGGGCACGAAATAGGGGGGCATTGCCACGCTGAGGATATCGAAGCCTTCCAGCGCGTCGCTGCCGCCTTCGCCCACGGCGCGGCTGACCCCGCGCAGCAGGTCCTTGGCATGGATCACGGCAATGACGTTTTCCCGCTCTCCGCGAAAGATGGGCAGGCGGGTATGGGGGCTTTTCAGCACCCGGTCCAGCACCGCCTGCGTCGGCAGGTCCGCGTCGATCATCTCGATGCGGGAGCGGTGCAGCATGATCTCTTCCACGGCGCGATCGCCCAGATCCAGCGCGCCCCGCAGCAGGTCGCGTTCCTCCTTGAGGACGGTGCCGCTGGAATGGCCAAGGTCGAGCGCGTCGACGATTTCCCGTTGAACCGAGAACAGCCGCGCCTCTGGATCGGGGGCATGCCGGAACAGGGCAAGAAAGCCGCCGACGGCCAGCCGCGCGATGGCGACCACGGGCGCAAGCGGTGTCGTGAAGGCGCGCACCGCGCGCGCGACGCGGCATGCAGTTTCCTCGGGGTCGCGGGCCGCAAGCGCGCGGGGCAGGATCTCGGCCAGGACCAGCACCAGAATGACGGTGATCAGCACGGCCACCGCCTCTCCACCCAAGCCGTAAAGATGCAGGAACAGGCCGGTCGCAAGGCTTGCGGTCAGGACGTTCGCGATGATCCGGCCCACATGCAGCGCGCCGATCAGACGCTCACTGTCTTCGGTCAGTTCCAGCGCCACCGCAGCGCTGTCATCGCCACGCTCGGCGCGGTTGCGAAGGCGCGCGCGGCTGGACGCGATCAGCGCGGCCTCGGACCCGGACAGGAAGGCCGAGACTGCCAACAGCAGGACGATCGGCGCGACCGTCAGCCAGGTCGCCAGATCATGTGCAGACGCGGTCCCGGCCGCCAGCCCGGGCGTGGTCATTCCCTGGGCTTTCCGGGCGGTGTCTGCGCCAGCGGGTGATGGTTCAGCACCAGATCGCGCATCCGGCTGTCAAGGACATGGGTATAGATCTCGGTCGTGCCCAAGTCGGAATGACCCAGCAGCATCTGGATCGCGCGCAGATCCGCGCCGCCTTCAAGCAGGTGGGTCGCAAAGGCGTGGCGCATGACATGGGGTGAAACACGGGCGGGATCAATACTGGCGGCCAGCGCAAGCTGATTCATCAGCCCGTTCACCGCCTGCCGCGTCATGTGCCCTTCTGCGCTGGGGGCCGGAAACAGCCAGCGCGATCCGCGTCCCGCCACAAGCCGCCCCAAGGGCGATTGCGCAGGAGCATTATCGCGCAGGATCAGCCATGCAGCCAGCGCCGCGCGCGATGGCCCGTTCAGCGGCACCATCCGTTCGACCCCGCCCTTGCCGCGGATCAACAGCACGGCGGGATTGCCCCGACAGGCGGTGACCGGCAGCGAGACAAGCTCGCTGACCCGCATCCCGGTGGCATAGATCAGTTCGACCAGAACCAGGTTGCGGGCCTGTTCGATCTGGTTGCGGCCCAGCTGGGGCAGGGCGTCCATCATCGCCTGGACCTCGTCCCGGTCCAGCGTCTTGGGCAGGCGCTTGGCCCGGCCGGGCCCGGCGATGCGTCCGGCAGGATCATCGTCGCGCCAGCCTTCCTCAAGCGCGAAACGGGTCAGCTGGCGCACAGCGGACAGCCGACGCGCACGCGTGGCCCGGGACAGGCCCTGCGCATCGCAATGGCCCAGATAGTCCTCGATCCCCTCGCGGGGCACGGTCAGGACGGTCAGTTCGCGCGCCCCAAGCCAGTCGCTGAAATCCCGCAGGTCGCGGCCATAAGCCAGCAGCGTGTTCCGCGCGGCCCCGGATTCCGCGGCCAGCGCGTCCAGAAATGCGGCGATCCGGCGGCGGTCGTCAGCCTGGCCCCGGACTGGTCCGGTCTTGCCGTCGAATGGTCCGTCGGTCTTGGGCATGGCTCTCTCAGGGATTGGCCGGATAGGCACCGGGTGAGGCCCCGATGACCGGGGCAAGGATCAGTTCGATGGCGGCCTGGCGGGCAATCTCGCCCTGGTTCAGCGCCCGAAGCACGGCAAGGCCCTGCGCTGCGCGGGCAAGATCGCCGTCGATCCCCGCATCCGCATCGGCAATCGCGGTCAGCATTGCCTCGCCCTTGCGGTTCTGCGCGAACTGGTCGCTGGTCGCCTGCGGCAGTGGACGGTCCGCGACGAAGGCGGTCAGCAATTGCTCGGCCCGGTCAGAGCCGGGGCCGGCAGGGGGCACGGCGGCGGCAAGGCCGCTTGCAAAATCCAGGAGCCACAGGTCGAAGGGTTGTGCATCGGCGGGCGTCTGCTTGACCATCCGCCAATCCCCGGCCTGAAGCGCTAGCCACAGGGCGACCTGCCCCGCACGGCCAGTCAGCGGCAGCGCCGCGACATCGCCTCCCACCATGTCTGCGAATGCCGGACCCAGTCCGGCTGCGATCATCGCGTCGAAAGCCGGCGGCAGGGTCTGCTCGACCTGGGCCATCTGGCCGCTGGCCAAAGCCACGTCCAGCGCCTGCACGGCAGCCGCCCGGTCCCAGACCCCGCCCGAGGCCGCGGGCTTCTGCTCGCCATAGATCCCGCGCAGTTGGGAAGCGGGGATGGCGCCGCCGCGGGCCAGTCGCTCGGCCGCGTCCAGTCGCGCCTTCCAGCCGCCATTCTCGTCCAGGTCGGCCAGCGCGAAAGCCAGCGGCAGATTGGCCGAGGGGAGGGGCTGGCCGATCGCCTCGTGCAGGCGCAGATCCAGCGGCGTCACCACGGTCGGAGGCGGCAGGATGTCGCTTTCGTCCGAATAGGAATCGTCAAGGTAATGACCCAGCAGGGTCGCCATCTGCGGGTCGATCATGCCGTTCAGATCGGCACCGTGAAAGACCAGGGCCGCCGCGGCCCAGTCGCCGCCTAGTGCAAGGCAGAAGATCCGCGCCGGAAAACTGGGCGCGACGCCGGGGGTGCGGTCCATGATCTGGCAGGCCTGCGCCTCGTCCCCGGCCAGAAGCGCGATGTCGAACAGGCGGCGGAAACGCTCGGGATCGGCGGGGCCGGCGGCCTGAAGCAATTCCTTGGCCGCGCCTGTCGCACCCATGTCCAGCAGCTTGTCGACACGGGCCAGGAAAAGCTGGCCATCCGCGCCGGGCTGGGCCTTGGGCGGAATGAACTGGGTCGCCAGGACCCGGCGTTCCAACCGGCGCAAAGCTGGCAGGCGCGGATCCGAGGACAGGACCATCCGCGCCAGCGTCGCACTGTCGGAATCCCCCCACAGGCTGGCGGGCAGGCCCGCCGCGCGGGGGGATACGGTGCCCTTGCTGTCGGCATTTCCCTCACCCAGACGGGTGACGCCGACGGGCTCGACGGCGCCACTGGGCGCGATTTCCTTGCGGCTGCGCGACTTCAACTCGGGCGGGCGGCCATCGCCCGGTCTCCAGGCCGAAACGGCATCGGGCTGCCGGATGCTGCCCGACAGCCAGTCGCTGGCCGAAAGCGGAGGGCGCGCATTGCCGGAACCCGGCAGCAGTGCAAGACCCGCCAGGAAGACCGTCAGCGCCCATGTGGCGCGGGAGCCCGGATTAATCGAGATCATTTTGCTCCGTCGTGGCGGCACCGGTTTCCTGCGCTTCGGGCGCGGGCTGTTCCGCAGCCGGAGCCTCGGACACGGTTCCGACAATCGGAGTAGAGGCCGTGGCAGGGCCAAGGTCAAGCTCGACCGGCAGGCGCGTTTCGCGCGGGTCGGCCTGCATGTCGCCGAAATAGGCATAACCGGTCAATCCGCCCAGCAGCAGAATCACCAGCACGACCACAACCCACAAAAGCTTCATAGCCTGTCCTTCTCGCCTCGAAAGCGTTTTCTCTGCCGGTCTGACGCCGGCACGCGCGAAATATATATGGCATTTCCGGAAAGATCACGCCATTCAGTGCCTCCAATATCTTGTCCGGCGGCGATGCGGAACAGGCCGCAGACAAAACCAAGGGAAGATGTGGGGCAGGGAAGTGGCTGACGGGTGGCTGATGCGGCGGAATATCGTTCTGGTCGGGATGATGGGGGCGGGCAAGACCGCGATCGGGGCGGAGCTTTCGCGCCGGCTGGGTCGTCCGTTCTGGGACACCGATGCCGAGATCGAGCGCGCGGCCGCCATGACCATCCCCGAGATCTTTGCCCGCGACGGCGAGGAGTTCTTCCGCGCCCGTGAAACCGAGGTGCTGGCACGCGTGCTGGCCGGAGGGGACAGCATCGTCTCGACCGGCGGTGGATCGTGGATGCGCGAGGCGAACCGCAGCCGTATCGCCGGGAACGGAGTGTCGGTCTGGTTGGATTGCGATGCGGAGACGCTGTGGCAAAGGGTGCGCAGCCGCCCGACGCGGCCCCTGCTGCAGACCGCCGATCCGCGCGGCACGCTTGAACGTCTGCTGGCCGAACGCAGCCCGGTCTATGCGCTGGCCGACATCCACGTCCGAGCCCTGCGCAAGGACGCGGTCGAGGAAACCGCCACACAGGTGATCGCGGCGATCCAGGACCGGCAACCGATCATTCTGGAGGCGAAATGAGCATCGAGACCGTCCGCGTCGAACTGGGCGACAGATCCTATGACGTACGGGTGGGCCGCGGCCTGATCGCCCGTGCCGGTGCCGAGATCGTGGCTCTTGCAGGACGCCGCCGTGTCGCGATCGTGACCGACCGGACGGTGGCATCGCACCATCTGGCCGACCTGCAGGCGGCACTGGCCGCGCAGGGGATCGATGCCCCGGCGCTGGAGCTGCCGCCGGGCGAAGCGACGAAATGCTGGGCCGAGCTTGGCCATGCGACCGAATGGCTGATCGCGCAGCGCATCGAGCGCAAGGATCTTGTCATCGCCCTTGGTGGCGGGGTGATCGGCGACCTTGCGGGCTTCGCCGCCTCGGTCCTGAGGCGCGGAGTGCGGTTCGTCCAGATCCCGACCAGCCTGCTGGCGCAGGTCGACAGCTCGGTCGGTGGCAAGACCGGGATCAACAGCCCGCAGGGCAAGAACCTGATCGGCGCCTTTCACCAGCCTGCGCTGGTCCTTGCCGATATCGACGTTCTGGGCACGCTGACGCCGCGCGATTTCCGTGCGGGCTATGGCGAAGTGGCGAAATACGGGCTTCTCGGCGACGAGAATTTCTTCGAATGGCTGGAGGCGAACGGCTTGCGGCTTGCCTCGGACCCCGAGGCGCTTCAGCGCGCCGTGCGCCATTCGATCCAGATGAAAGCGGGCATCGTCGAGCGCGACGAGACCGAGCAGGGCGAACGCGCGCTGCTGAATCTTGGCCACACCTTTGGCCATGCGCTGGAATCCGCGACCGGCTATTCCGACCGGCTGCTGCACGGCGAAGGCGTGGCGATCGGTTGCACCCTGGCGTTCGAGCTTTCGGCACGGATGGGCCTGTGCAGCCAGGAAAGCCCGTCGCGCGTGGCTGCGCATTTCCGCGCCATGGGTCTGCCCGCATGCATCGGGGACATTCCTGGCGATCTGCCCGATGACGAGGCGCTAATCGCGCTGATGGGGCAGGACAAGAAGGTTCAGGACGGCAAGCTGCGTTTTATCCTGGCGCATGGAATTGGCCGCGCCTTCGTCACCGACCAGGTCGATCTGTCAGACCTGCGCGCCGTGCTGGCGCAATCGCGCGGCTAGGCCGGGGTCATTCGCGGGGCTCTGGATCGCGCTCGGGATCATGGGGCGGTGCCTTGCCCAGAAGGCCGCGATCGATCAGCCCCTCGCCATAATTGGACAGGTCGCGGGGCTGGATGGGGCCCGGATCCTCGTGCGGCAAGCGTGGCGGCACGACCTCGTCATGGCCCAGCTTCGTGTCCCGGTCGCGGCGCAATGCCGCCCGGCCCAGCATCAGCAGGCTGATGGGCGTGGTGATCAGCATGAAGACCCCGATGATGATCTCATGCACGACCGGGCGCTTTTCCAGAAGGGAAAACATCGCCATCGAGGCCAGCACGATCAGCAATGTGCCATAGCTGTAGCCCAGCGTCGGCGCGTGCAGCCGTTGGTAGAAGCTTTTCAGCCGCACCAGTCCCAGGCTGCCCAGCAGCGCCAGCGACGAACCGGCCACCACGAACAACGAGATCAGGATGGCGGCGACGGGGGGAAGTCCGGTGACCTGATTCATTCGACCACCTCGCCGCGCATCAGGAACTTGGCCGCGCAAACGGTGGTGATGAAACCCAGCACGGCGATGACCAATGCCGCCTCAAAGAAGAAGACGTTGCCATTTCCCATCCCGATCAGCAGGAACAGCAGCATTGCATTGACATAGATCGTCTCGCTCGCCAGCACGCGGTCCTGCGCGCGGGGTCCGCGTATCATCCGCCAGCAGGACAGCCCCACGGCCACGACCATGGCGATCTGGGCATAGCTCAGCGCGTATTCCAGGATCAGCATCGGGATCATTCGAATATCTCCAGAAGCAGGGCCTCGTACCGGTTGCGGATCAGGTGTTGCCAGTCGTCTTCGCTGCGCAGGTCAAGAACGTGCAGCAGCAGGCGGCCGTCGTCCCGTTCATATTCCAGCCAAGCGGTGCCGGGGGTCGAAGACAGGATGATCGCCAGCAGCGCCAGCGCGTTTTGGTCGCGCAGCCGCAGGTTCAGTTCTACGAAGCCCGAATGATAGGCCGGATGGTTCGGACCCAGCAGCAGGACGCGGGCGACCGTGATATTCGACTTCAGAATGTCCCAAGTGACGATCGCCACAAGTTGCGGAATCGCGCGCCACCGCCGGATACGGGGACGTGCGGGTTGCAGCCTTTCGACAGCCCAGCCAGCGACCAGCGCGATCACGGTCCCAAGGACCAGATGGCCCAGCGAAAAACGGGTCAGGATCAGCCACATCAGAATCAGTGCGGCGGTCATCAGGGGATGCGGAATCATGCGGCTCATTCTGCGTCCTCCTGTTTCTTGCTGTCTTCGGTCGCCACGGGCTCGAAGCTTTGCGGAGGCGTGGCGTCGAGACGTTCTGCGTCCCGCAGGACCGCATCGCGATAGATCGAGGGATCGATCAGCACATGCGCCGTCTGGCGGGTATAGTTCAACACCGCGTCTGCGCGGACAGTCATCATCAGGATCATGCCCAGCAGCATGACGACCGGGATCACCTCAAGCGCAAAGATGCGTGGGGGCGGGTTGTCATCCGCCCAGAAGCGGCGGATGCCGACCCGCACCAGCCCGATCAGCGCGCCAAGCCCTGAAAGGATCAGCATCGCGGCAAAGATCCACAGCATTACCGGCAACTGCCCGTTCAGACCGACATTGTTGCGGATCGCGCCGCTGAGGATCGCGAACTTGCCGATGAAACCGGGCATTGGCGGCAGCCCGGCCAGCATGGCGGCGATCAGCGAAAAGCAGATCCCCATGGTCAACCAGGACACGGTCCGCATGCCTGAGGGGCCGGGCGTGTCCTCGACGGAATCAAGGCCCATCGGGGTCCAGTCCCAACGCTCGGCCAGATGTTCGCGGGCAGCCTCCTCGGTCGGTTCCACCTCGCCGCGGTCATCGCGCGAGACGGGCTCTGCCATCAGGAAAAACGCGGAAATCGCGGCCGTCGACCCGATCAGGTAGTAAAGTGCGCCCCCCAGTATCTCGGGTCCGCCGCCCGCTTGCGCAAAGCCGATGGCCGCAAGCACGGTGCCCGACGAGACGATCGCCAGATACCCGCCCTTTCGCGCCAGTTCGGGTGAACCCAGCACGCCAACGGTGCCGAAGGCCATGGTCATGACACCGCCGATCATCAGCACGGGCGCACCGAACCCGGCCGAGGCCCCGGCCTCGGGCCCCAGGATCAGCAGCGACAGGCGCATGATGACATAGACTCCGACCTTGGTCATGATCGCCATGATCGCCGCCGCAGGGGGCGAGGCCGAGGCATAGGTCGACGGTAGCCAGAAGCACAGGGGCCAGGCTGCCGCCTTGACCAGGAAGGCAACCCCAAGGAAGCCCGCCGCGGCGTGGAACAGCAACCTTTGAGGACCTTGCAGGGTCGCGACTTCGCGCGCGATATCGGCCATGTTCAGCGACCCGGTCGTGCCATAGACCAGTGCTACCCCGATCAGGAAGAACAGCGAGGCGGCAAGGTTGACCGCGATGTACTGCAGCCCGGCCTTGATCCGGTCCGGTCCCGATCCGTGCAGCATGAGACCGTAAGAGGCGGCAAGCATCACCTCGAAGAACACGAAAAGGTTGAACAGGTCGCCCGTCAGGAAGGCGCCGTTGACCCCCGCCAGCAGGAACTGGAACATGCTGTGATAGTGCTGTCCCTTGCCGTGCCAACCCGCCGCGGCATAGATCAGTGACGGGATCGCCAGCAGGGAGGTCAGCATGACCATCATCGCGGCCAGCCGGTCCAGCACCAGCACGATCCCAACCGGCACCGGCCAGTCGCCCAGCCGGTAAAGCTGCACGATGGTCTTGCCCTCACCGGTCAGCGCCTTGGCATCGTTCATCAATTCGGTGGAGCTGAGAAACATCAGGCCCACGGCCACCAAGCCCATCAGCAGCTTGGTCTGGCGGTTGCGGTCGTTGTAGAACAGCATGATCGCGCCCGCGACCAGCGGGATCAGGATGGGCGCGATGATCATGTGATGGGGAAGGGTCTCGGGGTTCATTGGTCGCGCTCCTTCCCATCGACATGGTCGGTTCCGCTGATCCCGCGGGACGCGATCATGACGACAAGAAACAGCGCGGTCGTGGCGAAGCTGATGACGATGGCTGTCAGCACCAGGGCCTGCGGCAAGGGATCGGCATAGGCCGTCGGATCGACGAAGCCGCCTTTTGGCATGATCGGGGCCGCGCCGACGTAAAGCCGGCCCATCGAGAAGATGAACAGGTTCACGCCATATGCAAGCAGGCACAGCCCGATAATGACCTGGTACGAACGGGGCCGCAGCAGCAGCCACACACCGGAACCGGTCAGAACGCCAATTGCCAGGGCAAAGATCAACTCCATCAGGCTTCCCCCTCGCCATCGGTGGAACGGGGACGCGGCGCGACGCGCAGCGACTGGTGGGCGATTGCGATCAACATCAGCACGATCGCGCCCACGACCAGCGAAAAGACCCCAAGATCGAACAGCATCGCGGTCGAGGCAGGCACTTTTCCGATCAGCGGGATTTCCAGATACTGGTAATGCGTCGTCAGGAACGGGACGCCAAAGACCCAGGATCCCGCCCCGACGGCCGCGGCGACGATCAGCCCGGTGCCCATCCACCGCACCGGAAGGATGGTCAGACGCGCCTCGACCCAGCGGACATTTGCCGCGACATATTGCAGCAGGAGGCCCAGGGCAAAGGTCACGCCCGCGGCAAAGCCGCCGCCGGGCAGATCGTGCCCCCTGAAGAACAGATAGGCTGCCAGCGTGATGATCGGCGCGAACATCCATTGCATCAGCACGGCTGGCACGAAGAGATAGGCTTCCAGCGCCTGCTCCTCGGCCTCGACCTGGGGACGGGGACGCTCGGCGCTTTCAAGGGCGGGGCGGAAGCGGCGCAGCAGCGCATAGACGGTCAGCCCGACGATCGCCAGAACCGTGATCTCTCCAAACGTGTCGAAGGCGCGGAAGTCCACAAGGATGACGTTGACGACGTTGGTGCCGCCGCCCTCGACATAGGAATGGCGCAGGAACCAGTCCCCGACCGAGTTGCCGGGTTTGGTCAGAAGGACGGCCAGCGCGATGGCGGTCATGCCCGCGCCGCAGACCACGGCAAGGGCAAGATCGCGCAGTCGCCGCATGCGGGCGGCGCGGTTGCCGTCGCCGACGATTTCCTCATCCCGCTTGGGCAACCAGCGCAGACCCAGAAGCAGCAGGGTCGTGGTCGCCATCTCGACAAGAAGTTGCGTCACCGCAAGATCTGGGGCCGACAGCCAGACGAAGGTCGCGCAGGTGACAAGCCCCACCCCTCCCATCAGGATCAAGGCTGCAAAGCGGTGATACTTGGCCTGCCAGGCAGAACCCAGCGCGCAGCCGCAGCCGATGATCCACAGCAGGCCAAAGACCAGCTCGCGGGAATGGATCTCGGGGAAGGGGATGTTCCAGTCCAGCGGACCCAGCGCAAACGTGGACGCGGCAACGGACATCAGGATCATCACGCGCAACTGGGCCTGAAGGCCCGGCGCCGACAGGATGCGCAGCAACCTTCGCGGCAGGCGCAGGCTGAAGAATTGCAGCAGCCATTCGAAGGCGCGACCGAAATCCAGCGCCCTGATCCCGCGCAGGCCTTCCTCGCCCCGGTCGATCCAGCGCCGTGGTACGAGATAGATCAGGATGCCCAGCGATGTGGCGATGACGCTCATGATCAGGGCCGGATTGACGCCGTGCCAGATCTTCAGGCTGAAATGAGGAAGCTCGGGGCCAAGGATGGCAATGCTGGCGCTTTCCAGCCAGTTGCCCAGCGTGGCCTGCGGCGCTATGCCGACGCCAAGGCAGGCGACCACCAGCACGAAGACCGGCAGGCGCATCAGGGCCGGCGGCTCATGCGGTTCGCGCGGCAGGTCGGTCGCCACCGGGCCAAAGAACACGGTCACGATGAAGCGCAGGGAATAGGCGGCGCTGAACGCCCCGGCCATCACCGCGACATAGGGCGCGGCATTGTCGAGCGGGCTGCCGTTGTTCCAGACATAGGTCGCCTCGAAGAACATTTCCTTGGACAGGAAGCCGTTCAGCAGCGGCACCCCCGCCATCGAGGCCGAAGCGATGATGGCCAGCGCCGCCGTCACCGGCATAGCCTTGGCCAGACCCGACAGGCGGCGCATGTCGCGCGTTCCCGTCTCGTGATCGATGATCCCCGCGGCCATGAACAGCGAGGCCTTGAAGACCGCGTGGTTCACGATGTGAAAGATCGCGGCGATGATCGCCAGCGGTGTGCCGATCCCCGCCAGCGCGGTAATCAGGCCAAGATGGCTGATCGTGGAATAGGCCAGAAGCCCCTTGAGGTCATGCCGGAACAGCGCGACGAAAGCGCCCATCAGCATGGTGATCAGCCCCGCGCCTGTCACGATCTGGAACCAGGCATCCGTCCCGCCAAGCGCCGGCTGGAAGCGTAGCAGGATGAAGACCCCGGCCTTCACCATCGTCGCCGAATGCAGATAGGACGACACGGGCGTGGGCGCGGCCATCGCGTTCGGCAACCAGAAATGGAACGGGAACTGCGCCGACTTGGTGAAAGCGCCCACCAGGAACAGGATCAGGACGACCGGGTAAAGGCGGTGGCCGGTGATCTGGGCACCGGCGGCCAGCACGTCCTCAAGCTGATAGCTGCCGACGATCTGGCCGATCAGGATCATCGCGACCATCAGGCACAACCCGCCCGACGCGGTCACGACCAGCGCCATGCGCGCACCTTCGCGCGCGTCTTGGCGGTGGTACCAGTAGCCGATCAGCAGGAACGACACGAGGCTGGTCAATTCCCAGAACACCACCATCATGATGATGTTGCCCGACAGGATCAGCCCCGCCATCGAACCGGCAAAGGCCAGAAGGCAGGAATACAACCGCGGCACCGGGTCGTCGGCCGCCATGTAATATCGCGCGTAGACAAGCACCAGCATGCCGATCCCGGCGACCAGGATCATGAAAAGCCAAGCAAATCCGTCCAGGCGAAAGGTCAGGTCAAGCCCGGCACTGCTGGCCCATTCAACGGTCTCGACGATCTTGCCGCCTTCGGCGACCGCCGGATAAAGTACGGCAAGGATCGCAAGGGCGACAGCCATCGTCAGCCCGGCCAGCCAAGTTTCGGCATTTCGCGAACCCACGGGAAGCGTGGCTGCCAGCGCGGATGAAACGAATGGCGTCAGAACAAGTAGCAGCAACAGGTTCTGTTCGACCATCGGGATCCTTCGGGAGTTCGGGCTGTGCCCCATCATAGGGCGAGGGGGACGGGAAACACAACCGATCCGGTCGCGAATATCCGGCCTTATCCCACACAAACCAGAGAAAATTTATCGTGATTGAAATGAACTTGCCGCAGCCTTGCGGATCGTGCAGGAACGGATTTTCGGGTCACTCGCCGCGCAGGCGCGTGATGTCCCGAAGCTGGCCATTCGTCACCATTACCTCGACCGGCAAGGGGTGGCTGATGAAGTGAAGCGGGCTGGCGGTCGGGCCATAAGCCCCCCCGGCATGGATCGCGATCAGGTCGCCCTCTTCCAGCCGCGGCAGAAGCACTCCGCTGCCCAGCTTGTCGATCGAGGTGCAAAGCGGTCCGCTCAGGTCATGCTTTTCCTCGGGGCGGGAGCCATCGTCATCCTCGCCGATCCGGTGCATCGCGTAATTGCGCCGCATTACCATGCCGAAGTTGCCCGAAGCGGCAAGGTTGCCGTTCAACCCGCCATCGCAGATCGCGATGCGGCTGCCGCGAGAGGTCTTGATCGACACCACGCGCGTCACGAAATAGCCGGCCGGCCCGATCAGGTAGCGACCCAGTTCGAGCACCAGCCGCGTCCCCGCAAACCTGGGCTCGGCGCGAAAAGCGTCAAGTTCGGCCCCGATCCCGTCGGCGACCTGCTGAAGGTCAAGCTCGGTCTCGCCCGGATGATGGGGGATACCCAGCCCCGATCCGAAGATCAGTTTCCGGGGTTGGATATCGATTTGCGCACAGAGGCGACGGAAAATGTCGATGAAGATGCGCCAATTCTCGCAGATGGCGCCGGGCTTGAGGCTTTGGGTGCCGGAATAGATGTGCAGCCCAATGATCCGCAGGTTCGGCAAGGCGGCGATCCGGGGAAGGATGTCGGCCGCGTCCTCGATGTCGATGCCGAAGGCGCTGGGGCGACCGGCCATCTGGTCGCCGAAGCCCTTGGGCACGTGGTCTGGCGCGATGCGGATCAGGACAGGCTGGACCCGACCAAGCTCTGCCGCGATGGCGTCGGCCAACCGCGCCTCGCGCAGGCTTTCGATTACAAGCTCGCCCAGCCCGGCAGAGATCGCGGGTCGCAACTCGGCTTCCCGCTTGGCCGGTCCGGTGAAGCTGACAAGCGCCGGATCCCATCCGGCCTGCTGGCTCAGGCGGAATTCACCCCCCGATGAGATGTCCAGGTAGTCCAGCCGGTCCCGCATCCAGTCCAGCAGCGCCGGGTTGGGGTTGCTTTTCACCGCATAGCTGATTGCGAACCATTTCCCGAAGGCGGCGCGCAGATCCGACAGGCGCGCTTCGGCAATGTCGGTGAAATAGACATAGGCCGGGGTGCCAAAGCGTTCGGCAGCTTCGGTCAGTCGCAGATCGATATTCTGGGCGTCAGCCAAGTCCAGTGACATAGGCAAGGATCCTGTCCACGGTGTCGAAATTCTCAAGCGTGACATCCGCGGGCTGGATGGCCGAGCCGGTCTGCTCTTCGATGAAGCCGATCAGCCCGACCATCGAAACCGAATCCAGCAGGCCGCTGGAGAACAGTTCGGTTTCGGCCCCGATCGGTTCATGGATGTTCTGGTCGTCCCGCAAATAGGAAATCAGGTCTTCCCGGCTCAGGCTCATACGTCTTGCCTCATGACTGCATCGCAACGGCGGCGGCCCTGGCGGCTGCGATGATCGCGGGCCGGTCAAGTTTCCCGCTGGGCGTTCTGGGCATGAGGCCCTGCCATGCGTGGATCCGTCGAGGCCGCATATAATGCGGCATCGCGCGGGCACAATGCACGACAAGCCCGGACTCGGTCGCCTCTGGCAAATAAGTCACGGCGGCGTGAACGGCCTGGCCAAGATCGTCGTCCTCGACTCCATAGGCGACGACCTCGGCCACGAGGCCGCTTTGGGACAGCGCATCCTCGACCTCGGTCGGGGACAGCCGGAAGCCCAGCGTCTTGATCATCTCGTCCAATCGGCTGACGAACCACAGGTCGCCTTCCTCATCCACGCGGACAAGATCACCGGAATAGACCACGGGCTGATCGCCGATCAGGTGCGAAAGCTCGGGGCAGGGGCGTATCTTCTGAGCTGTCAGGTCGGGCTTTTCCCAATATCCCAGACTGACCAGCGGGCCGGCATGGACCAGCTCGCCCTGTTCGCCCGGACCGGCGACCCCAACGCCGTGCTTGATTGCAAAGACCTGTGCATTCGGGATCTGCCGCCCGATCGAGCCCATCTTCTGCGTGAACTTCCCCGGCGCGAGATAGGTCGAGCGGAACGCCTCGGTCAGGCCATACATCAGGTAGATTTCGGTATCGGGAAAAACCTTCGGCATCAGCGCCAGGATGTTGGGAGGGATCTTGCCGCCGGTATTCGTCACCCGCCGCAATTCGGGAAGCTCCATCGGGCTTTCGTCCAGCAGCCGCACGATCTGGTTCCACATCGGCGGAACACCGGCCATGCCCGTCACGCCCTCGGCCTTGACCATTCGCATGATCTCGGCCGGCATGGTCAGGGGCTGGTGGACGATGGTTCCGCCCTTCAGCAGCATCGTCGTCAACTGGTTCAACCCGGCGTCGAAACTGTAGGGCAGGACCGAGATCAGGCGGTCTTCCTCGGTCAGTTTCAGGTATTGCGCGACCGAGATCGCGCCGATGCGGATGTTGCGATGGCTCAGCATGACGCCCTTGGGCGCGCCGGTCGAGCCCGAGGTATAGATGATCATCGCCAGGTCATCCGGCGCGCATTCGTCGGGCGCGGCGTCCCGGTCCGCCGGAAGGTCGGACCAGGACGCCACACCCTGGACAAGTCCCTCGGACTTGCCCTGAACCAGGAAGGCGGTTTCGGGCGGCAACGCATGGGTGCCGACCAGCCCCTTCATTGCGCCCGCGCCCAGGATGACGGCGCGCGCGCGACAATCCGCGGCCACATAGGCCAGTTGCTGCGCAGTCCAGCGCAGGTTCACGTTCACCGCGACCGCGCCGATCTTCCACGCGGCCAGCATCGCGGCCACCTCGTCGATGCCCTTGCGCAGGTGGACGATGACCCTGTCGCCGGGCCGGATGCCGCGTGAGATCAGCCAGTCCGCCACCCGTCCGGCCTCGGCCGCGAGTTCGGCATAGGTGACGCGCCGGTCGGTGTCGATCGCGGCGATCTTGTCTGCCCGATGGGGCAGGTTGTCTGCGAGCAGCCGCCACATGCAGCGGTCGAAATCCTCCTCAGGCATCAGCCGTCTCGCGCTTGCGGGCGGTCGCGGTCAGGCTGGGATAGATCTTGGCGGGAGAGCCGACCACCACCGAATCCGAGGGCACATTCGTCGTGACCGCGGTATTCGCGCCGATGCGGACCCGGTCCCCGATGCGGATCGGACCCAGCACGGTCGAATTCACGCCGATAAAGACATCATTGCCGATCACGGGCGCGCGACCGCGCATATTGGTGCCGATGGTGACATTATGCATCACCCCGCAGCGATCCCCGATGACGACCTCCGGATGGATGGAAAGCGACCCTTCGGCGTGGATGATGTGGAAATCCTCGCCGATGCGGACCTGCGGCGGGATCCAGATCTTGGTCACGTTCAGGATCAGGAATTTCAGCAGGCCATAGAACCTGCTTGCCACCCGGCGAGCGACGGGATTGCGCAAGCTGACGGCCCAGCGGCCATAGCGATAGATGGCCAGCGAGACGAAGGCAGGTTCGGTCAGGGAACTTCCGTGCCTGTTGTAATCCCCCCGGATTACGTCAAACAACCTCATGTGAGTCACTCAATAAAACCCGGTTGAAACTGAATCTCGAATCGATGATCACGCGTAAGGCAAACAAGTGCAACCTGCCGTTTAAGACGAATTTTTCGCGCCGGACGTGTGTATCAAATCCACCGTCCGCACGAGGTCCTGCCAATCGACGCTGAAGCTGCTGCTGTTGCCATGGGCGATCACCATCGCGAAGCGCTGCTGCCACCGATCGGTCAACAATTTCATTGCAGTGGTCGCGCGGTCGGGAGGCTGGATCGTCAGAAGCGTGCTGCCTGGGGGCATGGCGACAAGCCCGTGGTTCAGCTGGCTTCCCTCGACCCCGGCGACGATAGGTGCGTTCGCGCAGGCGGCCATCAGATCGTCCACGCTGTGATCCTCTGGGAACAGGATGCGGAAGCCCAGGTCCCGCTCAAGCCGCTCGGCGATCTCGCGTTCGTTTTCCAGAATGCGATGATCGCCGGAATGACCACGCAGCAGAAAGACCGATTGCGGCCCGGCCACGGGCAGCGCGCCCAGCAGGCGGCTGCGCATGTCCTGCGCGCGGTCGATGCGATGGCCGTTGTTGGGATGGTCGTCGAACAGGATGGCTTCGTCCAGATGGGCATCGGTCATCCGTCCCGGCGCCATGGACAGAAGCTCCTCGTAGCGCGGAACATGGCCGGCACCGGCCTGCCGGGTGGTGATCGGCTGGCCCGCCGTCTCGGCAAGACGATAGGTCAGACAATCGTCGGTCAACCAGTTGCCGAACCAGCGGTTGCCGACCCAGGATTCGTACATGGCACCGCGGCCCATGTCCCTGAGCTTGCCAAGGCCCAGCTTGCTGCGCCGCTGCCGCAGGTGCAGGGTCATGCCGTTCGAATAGACGACACCGTCCACGACATCGACATCACGCAACCTGTATCCCATCGTCGGGCCGACAAGTTCGGCGGGATCGCCCTTCAGCGATGTCAACAGGTGGGGCATGGTGGTGAATTCCGCGCGGGTGATCCGCTCGGCCTGGCCCGGCAGGATGATCGCGGGCAGGACGCGCCGGATTTCGGCGGGCGCAATCTCCCATCTCTCCTCGGCGGCAAGGGCGATTTCGGGCGTACCCAGCCCCAGCATCAGGCCAAGGCGATAGGTCAAGGGACGCAGTGACAACATGACAAGGGGATTCCCTTGGAATACTCGTTACACAACGGCGGAAAGCATAGCTTGATCCGCCAAAAAGACTCAGGACTTTTTCAGGTCCCGGCGCTGGAGATCGCTGTGGCCAGCCAGTCCGCAATCAGCCTGTGATCCTCCTGCGAGGGATGCCAGAAGCAGGCGTCGCGCTTTAACTTGGGCAGCGTCACCAGAACGACCCTGACACCATCGGCGCGCAAGGCAGCCTCGGCCGCGCGATAGGGGCGCACAAGCCGGTCGCCATATTCGCCAAAGGCCAGCAGGACTTGCACCGCGCCGGGGTTCTCGCGCACGCGGTCGCGCAGGAAGGACAGCAGGGCCGTGCCGAAATCGCGGCTGAGGCTATCATCGTCCTGCCAGATCTCGTCCTTTGCGAATGCGGCGGCGAAGTCGTTCGAGCCGATCCCGGTGACAACCACGTCGGCGGCGCGTTCGGGCAGGCGCATCGCTGCGGGTTCGCTGGGCAGCGCAAGCGCATAGCGGCTGGTCATCGTGGCCAGGGGTGCGGCCCCGTCATAGTTACGCAGCAGCCCTATCCCCGAGCGCGCGATCATCCGGTAATCCGCCCCCAGACGCGACGCGACCTGCGGGCCAAAGCTGCGGCTGGTATCCGTGGCCGAAAAAACCTCTTCCTCGGTACAGTCGCGGGTCGAGGCGGTGTTGGCAAAACCCACCGTGTCGGAATCCCCGATGAACTCGATCATCCGGGGCAGGGCGCGCGGCGCGGGCAAGGGCTGAACGGTCGGGCCGATCAGGATGCCGCCAAAGCTGGCAGGCATCGAGGATTCGCTGATCTTCTCGACGCGGATCCGGTATTCGGCGGGCGCGAGGCCGCTGATATGCAGGTCGGACATGCCGGGACGCGCCACGTCGATCCGGCCAGTCTTGCCGTCGTTCAGCAGGATGCGCCAGCGGTTCAGCCCGTCCTGAAAGCGCACCGTCACCGAAGATCCGCGAAACCGCGCCTCGGCGTGAAACCCGGGCCATTCCTGGATCAGCATGTCCTTTTTCCCGGCCGAAGCGCGCCCGCTGGTCAGCAAAGGCAGCTGCGTCAAGCCATCCTGCGGTTGGACCAGTTCCGCAGCGAACCAGGATTGGCCTTCGTCCAGCGTGACATGGATCGGGGGGACGGGCACTTCAGGCCGTGCGGGTTCGGGCCAGAACCACAGCCCCGCCGCCGCGCAGGCGGTCAGGGCAAGCGAAAGGAACGCAAGTCTTCTCAGCAACCTGCGCATCGATTCCGGCTCCCCCCGCTGGCAGACGGCCGGGATGATGCGGCAGCAAAGCTTCGCCTGTCCACATCACCAAATCGACAGGTTTCGGCAGCGAAAAATGAAAGGGCCGGCGCCGCCATTCTGGCGGGCCGGCCCGGTCACGATGCGCGAGATCAGAAAGCGGCGGCGAAGACCGGCTGGTAGATCTCTTTGACGCGAGCGATGGCTTCCTGGGGCGACAGTTCCACCGACTCGCCGGTCCGGCGCGAGGTCAGCTCGACCTTGTTGTTTGCCAGCCCACGCGGGCCGACGGTGATGCGCCAGGGCAAGCCGACAAGATCCATGGTCGCGAATTTGGCGCCCGCGCGTTCGTCGCGGTCATCATAAAGTGCATCCAGGCCCTGCGTCTTCAGTTCGGCGTAAAGCGCCTCGCATGCGCTGTCGGTCCCGACGTCGCCTTGCTTCAGGTTGACGATGCCGACGTGGTAGGGGGTCACGCCTTCGGGCCAGATGATGCCCTTGTCGTCATGGCTGGCCTCGATGATCGCGCCCAGCAGGCGGCTGACACCGATCCCGTGGCTGCCCATGTGGACGGGCACGCGGTTCCCGTCCGGGCCGACGACGGTGGCGCCCATCGGCTCGGAATACTTGGTCCCGAAATAGAATATCTGCCCGACTTCGATGCCGCGCGCCGTGCGGCGGCGTTCTTCCGGGATCTGGCCGAAAATCGCCTCGTCATGGGTTTCGTCGGTGCGGGCATAGCGGCTGGTGAACTCTTCCAGCACGGCTTTGCATTCGGTGACGCTGTCGTAATCGATCTGGCGATCGCCGAATTTCAGGTCGGTGATCTGGCTGTCATAGAAGACCTCGGATTCGCCGGTCTCGGCCAGTACGAGGAATTCGTGGGTGTAGTCGCCGCCGATCGGGCCACCATCGGCACGCATCGGGATCGCCTGCAGGCCCATCCGCTCATAGGTGCGCAGATAGCTGACGAGGTGGCGGTTATAGGCGTGCAGCGCGTCTTCCTTGGTCAGGTCGAAGTTGTAGCCGTCCTTCATCAGGAATTCGCGCCCGCGCATCACGCCGAAGCGCGGGCGGATCTCGTCGCGGAATTTCCACTGGATGTGATACAGCGTCAGCGGCAGATCCTTGTAGGAGGACACGTGCGAGCGGAAGATGTCGGTGATCATCTCCTCGTTCGTGGGCCCGTACAGCAGGTCGCGCTTGTGGCGGTCGTTGATGCGCAGCATCTCTTCGCCATAATCGTCATAGCGGCCGCTTTCGCGCCACAGGTCGGCCGATTGCAGCGTCGGCATCAGCATCGGGATATGGCCAGCGCGCTGCTGTTCCTCATGCACGATCTGCTGGATGCGGTTCAGCACCTTGAAACCCAGTGGCAGCCAGGAATAGATGCCCGCCGCCTGCTGCTTGATCATGCCGGCGCGCAGCATCAACCTGTGGCTGACAATCTGGGCTTCCTTGGGGTCTTCCTTCAGAACGGGCATGAAATAGCGCGACAGACGCATGGCGTAATCCTCATCATAGGCCGGACGGAGTTACCGCAGAGCGCATGACGGGGCAACGGGCTTCCTTGCAAGCGCCGTCAGGACGTTCCAAATAGACCGTGACGCGCGGTAAAGGAGTTTCACGACCATGCGGCTGCCGGCACAGAAGCAGGTCTGGTATTGGGGTGTGGCGCTGTTGGCGCTGCTCCTGGCGCTTTGGACCCTGGGGAACGCGATCATGCCCTTCATCATGGGGGCCGGGGTCGCCTATCTGCTGGACCCTGTCGCCGACCGGCTGGAGCGGATGGGGCTGACCCGCACGCTGTCGGTCGTGGTCATCACGCTGGCCGTGATCCTGATCGTGGTCGTGGCCTTCCTGGTCGTGGTGCCGGTGCTGGTGCGCCAGACCACGGCGCTGGTCAACACCGCGCCCGAGATGGCCGAACGTCTGCAGCAATTCCTGATGGCGCGCTTTCCGCAGGTCTTTGCCGAGGGCAGCACCGTCAACAACGCGCTGACCGATGCGGCCAAGAACATCAGCGCCCGGGGCGGCGAACTGGTCAGCCGCGTCCTTGGCTCGGTCATGGGCGTCTTCAGCATGCTGGCTCTAGTCGTCATCGTGCCGGTGGTCGCATTCTACCTGCTGCTTGACTGGGACAAGATGGTGGCGCGGCTGGACGACCTTCTGCCGCGTGAACATGCCCCGACGATCCGCCATCTTGCCGGCGAGATCGACACGGCCCTGTCGGGTTTCGTGCGCGGGCAGGGCGTGGTCATCCTGATCCTCGGGACGTTCTATTCGTTGGGACTGGGGCTTGTGGGCCTGCCTTTCGGCGTGGCCATCGGGGTGATGGCGGCGTCCTTGTCCTTCATCCCCTATGTCGGCGTGGTGATCGGCGGGATGACCGCGATCGGGGTCGCGCTTTTCAGTTTCTGGGGCGAGCCATTCTGGATCGCAGCTGTCGTCGGCATCTTCATCGTCGGCCAGATGGTCGAGGGGAACTACCTGCAACCGAAGATCGTGGGCGGCAGCGTCGGCCTGCACCCGGTCTGGCTGATGCTGGCCCTGACCGTTTTCGGCTCGCTTTTCGGCTTTGTCGGGCTGCTGGTCGCGGTGCCGATGGCTGCGGCGCTTGGCGTGCTCGTCCGCTACATGGTCGGCCGCTACAAGGAAAGCGCGCTTTATACAGGGCGCGAGGTTCCCGCGCCTCCGGCCCCGGCGACGCTGATCGAGATCGTGCCGCGTGGAACCGTGGCGCACGAGCGGCGGCTGGCCCAGCTGTCCCACGACGTGCGTGTCGCCGAGCTGAGCCGGCAGGCCGACCTTGCCGACCTGCTGCATGATCGCATGGCCCGCGCGCACGCAGAACCAGCCCGGCAGCATCTGCCCGAAGGACCGCCTTCCCCGGCCGAATTGCACAAAGAGGCCCGGCTGGCCGAACAGCAGGACAAGCAACCCACGGGAAAGGGCGACTGACGTCTTGGCAAGCCAGATGGCCCTGGACCTGACCATTCCCCCCGCCTTGTCGCGGGAGGATTTCCTGACGACCTCGGCCAATCGCGACGCGCTGGCGATGCTGGACGAGCCGATGCGCTGGCCGGGCGGACGCCTGCTGCTGATCGGTGGTGCGGGGGCGGGGAAATCGCATCTGGCGCGGTTCTGGGCCGAGGAGAACGAGGCGCAGATCATCCGCGCCTCGGCCATTTCGCCGGCCGATGTCGATGCGCTGATCGGCTGGGGCGGCGCGCTTGTGGTCGAGAACGCGCACCAGATCGCTGGCATTTCCGAGGCCGAGGACGCGCTGTTCCACCTGTGGAATCTGGCCGGGGCACGGCGCGCCTTGCTGTTGATCACCGCGCGGATGGCGCCACGGGACTGGGGCCTGCGTCTGCCGGACCTGCTGTCGCGCCTGGAATCGGCAGCACAGGCGGTCCTGGGACCGCCCGACGATGCGCTGCTGCCTGCGGTGCTGGTCAAGCTTTTCGCCGACCGCCAGATCCAGGTCGCGCCCGATGTCGTCGATTGGCTTGCAAGCCGGATGGAGCGTGACCTTGGTTTGGCCCGCCACCTTGTCGCCGCCATCGACCGCCAGTCGCTGGCCGACCGCCGGCCCGTGACCCGTCGTCTTGCGGCCGAGCTGCTGGACAAGATCACGCCACCGGACGCATTCTCTGCCTGATGACCGCCTGACCCTTCGCCCGAACCGAGATTCCATGACGCAAGCCGATTACCTCCGGAACGCCTTTCCCACCCCGCGCGAGCTTGACGATGTCACGGCGGACGGGCCCTCGCGCTTCTTCAACCGGGAAATCAGCTGGCTCAGCTTCAATTGGCGCGTGCTGGACGAGGCGCGCAATCCGCGTGTGCCCTTGCTGGAACGCCTGCGCTTCCTGTCGATTTCGGCGACGAATCTTGATGAATTCTATACCGTGCGGGTTGCCGGCCTGCGCGAGCTGGTGCGCGAAGGGAACGCGACGCTGTCCGATGATGGGCTGACGATGGCCGAGCAGCTGGTGCTGGTCAATGCCGACGCCCGCCGCCTGATGGGCGCGCAGCAGGCGGTCTGGAACGGTCTGCGGCGCGAAATGGAACTGGCCGACATCTCGATCCTGTCCCGGTCGCGCGTCACCCGCGCCGAGGAAGAGTTCCTGCACCGGTATTTCCAGGACCAGGTGTTTCCCGTCCTGTCGCCGCTGGCCATCGACCCCGCGCATCCGTTTCCATTCATCCCGAACCTTGGCTTCTCGCTGGCGGTGCAGCTTGCGGCGGAAAGGGACGGGCGTCAGATGCAGGCCCTGCTGCCGATCCCGCAGCAGACGGCGCGCTTTATCCCGCTGCCGGGCGGCAAGCGGTTCCTGCGGCTTGAAGACCTGCTGCTGATGCATCTGCCCAGCCTGTTCCCCGGCTATCGCACCATCGGGCACTGCGCCTTCCGCGTGCTGCGCGACAGCGACCTTGAGGTCGAGGAAGAGGCCGAGGATCTGGTCCGCGAGTTCGAGACGGCGCTGAAGCGCCGCCGCCGCGGCTCGGTCATCCGGCTGAAGATCACCGCGGGCGCGCCCGATCGGATGCGCCACCTGATCATGCAGCAGTTGCACGTCGATCCCGAGGAGGTGGTCGAGGTCGAGGGGTTGCTGGGCATGGCCGATCTCAGCGAACTGGTGCTGGACAGCCGCCGCGATCTGCAATGGCCGGGCTTTACGCCGCGCGTGCCCGAGCGGGTGCAGGATCATGACGGGGACATGTTCGCCGCCATCCGGCAAAAGGACATGCTGCTGCACCACCCCTATGAGACTTTCGACATGGTGGTGCGCTTCCTGAATCAGGCGGCGGTCGATCCGAATGTCGTGGCGATCAAGCAAACCCTGTATCGTACCTCGCGCGACAGCCCGATCGTGGATGCGCTTTGCGAGGCTGCCGAGGCAGGCAAGTCCGTCACCGCGCTGATCGAGCTGAAGGCCCGCTTCGACGAGGCCGCGAATATCCGCCAGTCCCGGCGGTTGGAGCGTGCGGGTGCGCATGTCGTCTATGGCTTCATGCAATACAAGACCCACGCCAAGATCAGCGCGGTCGTCCGGCGCGAAGGCGACCAGCTTGTCACCTATACCCATTTCGGGACCGGCAACTATCACCCGATCACGGCCCGCATCTATACCGACCTGTCGCTGTTCACCTGCGACGCGGCGCTGGGGCGTGATGCGGCCAAGGTGTTCAATTTCCTGTCCGGCTATGTCCAGCCGGAAGGGCTGGAAAATATCGCGATCTCGCCCCTCGATCTCAAGGAACGGCTGGTCCATCTGATCGGGCGCGAGGCCGAATTCGCCCGCCGTGGCCGCCCGGCCGAGATCTGGGCCAAGATGAACAGCTTGATCGAGAAGGACGTGATCGATGCGCTTTACGCCGCAAGCCAGGCGGGTGTGCGGATCAACCTGGTCATCCGTGGCATCTGCGGCCTGCGCCCCGGCATCATCGGCCTGTCCGAGAATATTCGCGTCAAGTCCATCGTCGGTCGTTTCCTGGAACATTCCCGGATCGTCTGCTTCGGGAATGGTCATGGGCTTCCGTCGAAAAAGGCGCGGGTCTTCATCAGTTCCGCCGACTGGATGGGCCGCAACCTGAGCCGCCGGGTCGAGGCGTTGGTCGAATGCCACAACGAGACGGTGAAGGCGCAGATCACCAGCCAGATCATGGCCGCGAACCTTGCGGACGAGGCGCAAAGCTGGCTTCTGCAACCGGATGGCCGTTACCTGCGCTATCTTCCCGCGGGACGGGACGATCTGTTCAACTGTCACCGGTTCTTCATGGAGAACCCCTCTCTGTCCGGTCGGGGAAGCAAGGGCGCCAAGGATGTGCCGGCGCTGACCCATTCGGTGGATTGACGCAGAAACCCGAATCGCCCATGTCGAAAACTGCTGCCTGACCCAGACAACGGAATCGAGAGGAAGCCGATGAACGGTGTGATGACCGCAAGCGGAGAGACCATCGAGCCCTTCGGGCGATCGCTGTTCGAGCGCGCGTCCGAACGGGCGCTAAGCCGGGTCGGGGTCGTGGATGTCGGCTCGAACTCGATCCGCATGGTGGTTTTCGACGGCGCCGCACGGTCGCCCGCCTACTTTTACAACGAGAAGGTCATGGCCGGACTGGGGCAGGGCCTTGCGTCGACCGGTCGGCTGAATCCCGAAGGCGTTCAGCGGGGCATGGCGGCGCTGCGCCGCTTTGCGGCCTTGGCCGACGGCATGGGGATCCGGCCCCTGACTTGCGTCGCCACCGCCGCCGTGCGCGAGGCCGAGGACGGCCCCGAGTTCCGCAAGCGGGTCGAGCAGGAAACCGGGCTGAAGCTTTGGGTCATCGATGGCGAGGAAGAGGCGCGCCTCTCAGCCCAGGGCGTTCTGCTGGGCTGGCCGGACGCCAAGGGGCTGGTCTGCGACATCGGCGGCAACTCGATGGAACTGGCCGAGGTCAGCGATGGCAAGGTCGGCCGCCGCATCTCGACCCCGCTGGGACCGTTCCGGCTGCAACAGGTCAAGGGCGGGCAGGCGGGCCTGCGCGAATTCATCCGATCGGTGCTGGACGAGGCGGCCGACAAGCTGGGTCGGGAACACGACCAGATCTATCTTGTCGGCGGATCGTGGCGGGCGATCGCGCGACTTGATATGGAACGCGTGAACTATCCCATGACGGTCCTGCACGAATACCGCATGTCTCCGGGTGAGGTGGTCGAGACGGTCAAGTGGCTGAACGAGCAGAACCTGTCCGAGATGCGCAGCCAGGTCGGCATCTCCTCCAGCCGGATGGAACTGGTGCCCTTGGCCAGCCAGGTCCTGCGGCAGGTGGTGCTGAGCTTTCAGCCGAAATCGCTGGCCGTATCGTCCTATGGCATCCGCGAGGGGCTGCTTTACGAACAGATGCCGTCCAATCTGCGGCTGCGCGATCCGCTGCTTGAGGCGGCGCGTTTCGCCGAGCAGCAAATGGCCCGGATGCCCGGCTTCGGCAAGCGCCTGCACCAGTTCCTTGAGCCGATCTTCAAAAACGCGGATCCGCAGCTGGAACGTCTGATCCGCGCCGCCTGCCTGCTGCACGACACCACCTGGCGCACCCACCCGGATTATCGCGCGGACGCCTGCTTCGACAATGTCACCCGCGCCAATATGGCGGCGCTGTCCCATCCCGAGCGGATTTTCCTGGGGCTTTCCTTGCTGCACCGCTATCGCAACAGTCGTGCGAACTCGCCGATGGCGCCGCTTTTCGCCCTGCTGAACGAAGAGCAGATCCGCACCGCCGAGGTCCTGGGCAAGGCGATGCGCTTTGGGGCCATGTTCTCGGTCAAGGATCCGGCCGAGGCCGGAGAGCTGAAATACATGGCGAAGAAAAAGATCCTGCAACTGCGTCTGACCAAGGTCGGCGTGGCCTTGATGGGCGAGGTGGCCGAAGCGCGATTCCGGTCGCTTGCCGCCGCGCTGGGGGCCGAGCCGGTCGTCATTTCAGAATAAGCCGCAAAAAGCGGCAGAACCTGTCTTTTTGGATAGTAAGTGACTGTCTAAAAACAGAAAACTGAGCTCCGAACCTGACGGAACAGACAGGTTTTCCCCGAAGCGCTGTCATGGCATACAGGCTTCAAGGGGACGGAAGGTCAATATGTAGTGGTTGATCAGTTCCGTTGTACGGCCAGCCGTCCCCTTGACATCATCTGGATGCAAAGCGCCGGCTGACCCCAATTTCTGGTGGGGCGTCAGGCGCCCCAGGTGCGCTCCAGAACCCCCAGCCAGTTGCGCCAGGCGATCTTTTCGACCAACTCTTGCCCAAAGCCATGATCCAGCATCGCCTGGGTCAGTGATTGCAGCTTCGAGGCGTCGGACAGGTCCTCGGGCATCTGTGCCCCGTCGTAATCCGATCCCAGTGCCACGCCATCCTCGCCCAGCAGGCCGACCAGATGATCCAGATGGCGCAACATCACCTCGAACCCGTGCATCGGGTCGCGGCTGCCTTCGGGGTGCAGGAAGCCAATGGCATAGTTGAGCCCGACCAGCCCACGGCTTTCGGCGATCACCTGAAGCTGGCGATCGGTCAGGTTGCGCGAGCTGGGCGCGACGGCATGGGCACAGCTATGGCTGGCGACCAGCGGTGCGTCGGACAGCGCAGCGACGTCGTCGAAGCCCTTTTCGTTCAGGTGCGACAGGTCCAGCATGATCCGAAGCTGGTTGCATTCGCGCACCAGCGCCTTGCCTTCGGCGGTCAGGCCGGGACCGGTATCGGGTGAGGAGGGGAAGGCAAAGGGAACGCCGTGACCATAACGCGTCGGCCGCGACCAGACCGGCCCCAGCGAGCGCAGTCCCATCGCATGCCAGACATGCAGCCCATCCATGTCCGCGATCGGTTCCGCCCCTTCGATATGCAGGATCGCCGCGACCTTTCCGGCGGCAATTGTCTCGCGGATCTGGGCGGCGCTGCGGCAGATGGCCAGCGTGCCGCTGCGCTCCATCGCCATCAACTGGCCGGCCTGGGCCAGCGCATGGGGCAGGGCGTCGGCAAGCGCGACCTCTGGCGGAAGGGGCACGGAAAAGGGCGGGTTCTGCTTCATCAGTGTCGCCACGACATCGTCCGGGCTTTCGGGCGACGGCGTCCAGATCGCGAAAAAGCCGCCGACCATGCCGCCCGCCTGCATTCTGGGAAGGTCGAGATGACCTTTGCCGTTACCCTCCAGCCAAAGCCGGTCGCGGTTCGGTCCCGCCTCGACCATGCGTTGCAGAAAATCGTTGTGGCCGTCGAATACCGGAATCATGGATCAGTCCCCTTCAAACAGGGCCGCACCATGCGCCCGATGCGAAAGACCTTCAACCTCGGCAATTTCGCGCTAGCATGAATGTCACGCGAGGTAGAGGAGACCCAGCCGTGACTACGATCGCCAAGGAATTTCAGGGCCAGACCGTGATCTGCACCTTCGAGGTGACGCCGGGCACCGCGCATGACGTGCTGGATGCGCTGGCGGACGCCTATGACCAGGTGATCCGCCACCAGGCGGGTTATGTTTCGGGGGCCGTGCATCTGAACGATGCCCAGACCCGGATTGCCACCTATTCGCAATGGCGCGACCGCCGGGATTACCAGGCCATGCTGCGCAGCGACGAGATGCGCAACCGCAACCGCGCCATCCACGCGATGTGCCGCCATTTTGAGCCGGTCATGTACGAGGTGATCGAGACATGGCAGGACTAGGTCTGCCGGGCCTCGCGATGCCGATTTCTGGTGCATGGGCTGCGCGAACGCCCTAGTCTCGGGATCAAGAACGGGGCGGGGCAGCAGGATCATGGCAGGACGCATCATCACCGTTGCGCAGCAGAAGGGTGGATCGGGCAAGACCACCATCGCGGTCAATCTGGCCGTGACGCTGCGCCACCGCGGGCACCGTGTGGCGCTGCTGGATACCGACCCACAGGGCAGCATGGGGCGCTGGTTCCTTGAACGGCTGGAACGACTTGGCGAGGACGAGGCGCTGGATTTCAGCACCTCCTCGGCCTGGGGGGCCAGCTACGAATCGGAAAAGCTGAAGAAGCGCTTCGATTTCGTCATCATCGACACGCCGCCCAAGATCGACAGCGACCTGCGCCCGGCACTGCGCGTGGCGGATCTGGTTGTCGTGCCCGTTTCCGCGAGCCATCTGGATCTTTGGGCGACCGAGGGGGTGCTGGACCTTGCCCGGCGCGAGAAATGCGACACCCTGATCGTGCTGAACCGCACCCGGCCAAACACCCGGCTGGCGCAGGAAATCGCTGGAAAGGCGACCGAACTGGGGGCAGAGGTCGCCATTGCCCAACTCGCCAACCGCGTCGCCTATGCCGAAACGTTGGGGCAGGGGCTGGGCGCTTCGGATGATGCGCGCAGCAAGGCCGCGCGAGACGAGATCGGCGTCCTGACCGACGAGGTCCTGACCTGGATTCCCTGAGCCTTGGGCGGTTTGCCGCCGCAACGGCGCAACCCGGTCAGGACACAAGAAACTTTTCCGGAACTGCCGCGTTCGACCGGGATCCCCGGTCAAGGAGCGTCTCGGATGAAAGCCGTCCTGCCTGTCATGCTGATCGTTCCGCTTCTGGCATCCTGCGTGCCCGAGGCGAGCGATACCGAACCCGTCGCGCCGGCGGGACCGATTGCAGATGATACCTGCGGCGCCAACAACTTTCAGCCGCTGATCGGGCAGACGGCACCGACCATCACCGTTCCGGCCAATACCGCCTATCGCAGCTATCGGACGGGCGACCCGGTGACGATGGACTTCAACATGAAGCGCCTGAACTTCGAACACGACAAGTCGGGCAAGCTGGTGCGCGTCAGTTGCGGCTAGTGCCGGCGCTTTGACCGCTTGTTGCCGCCGCGTTGACCGGCGCGGCCTGCCGTGGAACGGCCCGACGACTTGACCGCTTCTTCGGCCGCTTCTTCGATCACCGATTGACGGGCAAGGGGATCGTCCGCCACTGCAAGCTCGACGGCCTCAAGCCGCTTCACCTCGTCGCGCAGCCGCGCCGCATCCTCGAACTCAAGATTCTCGGCTGCCTTCCGCATCTGCGTGCGCAAGGCGTCAAGATGGGCAGAAAGGTTTGCACCGACCATCGGGCGGTCCACCTTGGTCGTGATCCGCGACTGGTCGGTATCGCCCTGCCAAAGCCCGGCCAGCACATCGTCGACATTCTTCCGCACCGTCTGCGGCGTGATGCCATGCGCGCGGTTATAAGCCATCTGCTTCTCGCGCCGCCGCTCGGTCTCGGCCATGGCGCGTTCCATGCTGCCGGTGATGCGGTCGGCATACATGATGACGCGCCCATCCACGTTCCGGGCGGCGCGTCCCACGGTCTGGATAAGCGAGGTTTCCGAACGCAGGAAGCCTTCCTTGTCGGCGTCAAGGATCGCGACCAGGCCACACTCAGGAATATCAAGGCCTTCGCGCAGCAAGTTAATGCCAACCAGAACGTCGAACGCCCCCAGTCGCAGGTCGCGCAGAATCTCGATCCGCTCGATCGTGTCGATGTCGCTGTGCATGTAGCGCACGCGGATTCCCTGTTCGTGCAGGTATTCCGTCAGGTCTTCGGCCATGCGTTTGGTCAGCGTCGTGACTAGTGTCCGATATCCTGCGGCCGAGACCTTGCGGACCTCGTCCATGACGTCATCGACCTGCGTTTCGACCGGCCGGATCTCGATCACCGGGTCCAGAAGGCCGGTCGGGCGGATCACCTGTTCGGTGAAGACGCCGCCGGTCTGGTCCATTTCCCATTGCGCGGGGGTGGCGCTGACAAAGACCGATTGCGGCCGCATCGCGTCCCATTCCTCGAACTTCAGGGGGCGGTTGTCCATGCAGCTGGGCAGGCGGAAGCCATGCTCGGCCAGCGTGAACTTGCGCCGGAAGTCGCCGCGATACATGCCACCGATCTGCGGCACGCTGACATGGGATTCGTCTGCAAAGACGATGGCATTGTCGGGGATGAATTCGAACAGGGTCGGCGGTGGCTCACCCGGCGCGCGGCCGGTCAAATAGCGGGAATAGTTCTCGATCCCGTTGCAGACACCGGTGGCCTCCAGCATCTCCAGGTCGAAATTCGTCCGCTGCTCAAGTCGCTGGGCCTCCAGCAGCTTGCCTTCATCCGTCAACTGTTTCAGCCGTCCCTGAAGTTCGGCCTTTATCCCTTTGATTGCCTGCTGCATTGTCGGGCGGGGGGTCACGTAGTGGCTGTTCGCATAGATGCGGATCTGCTTGAAGCTGTCGGTCTTCTGTCCGGTCAGCGGGTCGAATTCGGTGATCGCTTCAAGCTCGTTTCCGAAGAAGTCGAAACGCCACGCGCGGTCTTCAAGGTGCGCGGGCCAGACCTCGACCACGTCCCCGCGCACGCGGAATCCACCGCGCTGGAAAGCGGCGTCCAGCCGCCGGTATTGCTGTGCCACCAGCTCGCCCAGAAACTCGCGCTGGTCATACATCTGGCCGACGACCATGTCCTGAGTCATCGCGGAATAGGTCTCGACCGAGCCGATGCCGTAGATGCAGGACACCGAGGCGACGATGATCACGTCGTCACGCTCCAGCAGCGCGCGCGTGGCCGAGTGGCGCATCCGGTCGATGGCCTCGTTGATCTGGGATTCCTTCTCGATATAGGTGTCGCTGCGCGCGACATAGGCCTCGGGCTGGTAATAGTCGTAATAGCTGACGAAATACTCGACGGCATTGTCCGGGAAGAAGCCCTTGAACTCGCCATAAAGCTGTGCGGCCAGTGTCTTGTTCGGGGCAAGGATGATCGCCGGACGCTGCGTTTCCTCGATTACCTTGGCCATTGTGAAGGTCTTGCCGGTCCCGGTTGCGCCCAGCAGGACCTGATCGCGCTCGCCGTCCCGGACGCCCTGCGCCAGTTCGGTGATCGCGGTCGGCTGGTCGCCCGCTGGCTGGAATTCCGACTGCATGACGAAGCGTCGGCCGCCCTCAAGCTTGGGTCGGGTGACCTCGGCAAAGCGCATGACCGGAGCGTTCGTGTTGTTGTGACCCATGGTTTCACCTTTGTTCCGGTGCTGAATCTGGCATGGATTGTTCAGGATGCAAGCTTTCCCGCGGGATTTGACCGCGCTTTCCGCCACATCTTGATCCTGCCCCGCGGTTGGGGGATAAGACCGGCAAGCAAGAACAGAGGTTTCCCGCCCATGCGCGTCCGCATTTACACGCCTGCCCGCAATGCCATGCAGTCCGGCACCGCCCGCACCAGGAACTGGGTTCTTGAGTTTCCGGCGGCGGATGGGCGCGAGATCGATCCCCTGATGGGCTGGACCAGCAGCGACGACACGCAAAGTCAGGTGCGCCTGTCCTTTGAAAGCCGCAAGCAGGCCGAGGATTACGCCCGCGAGAAGGGCCTGGATTTCGAAGTGATCGAACCACATCCCCGCGCAGCGAACGTCCGCCCCCGCGGCTATGGCGAGAACTTCGCCACCGACCGCCGCGCCCCTTGGACGCACTGAGCTGTCAATCGGACCATAGTTACTGTCAATCGGACCAAAGTTACCGCCAAATAGGGTAAGTTACGAACGGTTCGGGGCAAAGGTTTTACAAGTCTTTGAATTTCCATGACCGTCTGCGTGGGCGGTCATGTCGTTTCTCAGGTGGACTGATCTTTCCACTGACGCCCACCGACAGAAAAGTGCCAGTCAGGCGGAGCGCATCACTTTGGCCGCGCACCGTGCGATCCGCATTGCTGGGCGCGACAATGTCGCCAACACTAGATTCACCTGTAGCCCGGCTAGACTGCGCCGCCGCCCAGCACGGGATGTCCCTGAGATCGTCCAGTCAGCATCAACGGCGACGAACATGTGTGCCCCCCGACGGAAGTCGAGCGCTGTCGCTTTAGCCCCAAAGCCGACACTCTCCCGAGACGCTCTGGCTGCGAGCGCAGCATAGTTGCAGCTGCGGAGTAACTGGCAGAGGTCGTGCCCCCTTGGTCAGGCTTTCAACCCGCCGCGGATCGACAACTCTGCACATCAAAGCCCGAGGATCCCGGCCAGAATGACTGACCCATCGTCCTGGTCATGAAGCCCGCGATCCGTATCGGCGTCGGCTGGCGGCGGTTTTGAAGCGGCAGAGGGGATCTGGCACTCGCATGATACACCCGTCGACGGCTCGTGCCCTGGCGGGAAAGGCTGTATGATCCAATGCGAAACAGGATCCTTCCTCAGGAGTCACGCAATGGCCGCACGCATCGAGGACCGGATCGCGATCACTGACTTGATGAACGGTTGGATCCACCGCGACCTGAACGAGTGGGACCAGCTTCGGGCCTTGTTCCACGCCGATGCCACCATCGAAATCACATGGTTAGACGGCCTGGCCACCGATTTTGTCGATGGCTCGGCCCGCATGGGCGAGTCCGATCTGCGCACGAAGCATTTCGTGGGGAATCCATCGATCACCTTCAACGGCGACCGTGCACTGGTGCAGACGAACGCGATGGTCTTCGCCGAGAATGTCGCGCTCGACCTGGGTTCGACCACGCATAACCGGTTCTGGGATCAGGTTGAGAAGCGTGACGGTATCTGGCGCATCGCCCGGCGGCAGAGCATCTACGACATGAGCTATTTCAATTTTCTTGCCAAAGTTCAGGAGGTCGACGAGACGACTGTCCGTCGCTATCCGCGCGAGTATGCCGCCTTGGCCTATTTGCTGGAAAAATCTGGATTTCCTATCGTCCGCGAATTCCCCACCCGCGGCAGTGATCTGGAAACCCAGATCAAGTCCGCCGGCAACGCTTGGCTGAACCCCTCATAACTCGCTTCGGCCATATCCCGGAAAGACACCCGACGGGAGGTTCGCTTGAGGATCCTCATCAGGAGTTTGAGCATGGTCGGCAGACATGAGGAATTTCTGTTCCTACCCTCTGATCCCGCGGAGGATCAAATCGACGCCCGCAGAGAACTGCTCCCTGTCATCATGTTCCGTCAGATTTCCCGCCATGCGCTGAAGGAAAGGGGAACTCTTTTTGTCCTGATGGATTGCCGCCCTCGCAGCCGCTGACAACAGCGTGGCGCGTTGGGCTCCGTCGGCGTGAAGGCGAATGGCCGCCGCTTGTTGCGCCGCAGCGCCCAGGATGAAATTCGTCACAGTCGAGGCCGCATGGAATTGCGCCATATCAGGCACCCCGAGTGCCTGAAGGTTTGCCCCAATTCGATCGAAGATGAGAAGCATGGCGGGCTGCCACGGTGCTCGGGACAGCTCCATGCCTACCCATGGATGTGCGTCGATAATGTCAAAGACATCCAGTGCGACAGCCCGGATCGCGGCACCCGGCGCAAGCTCGTCCCGATTCACGGACAGGGCGGATTGGATCATCACGTCGGCGGCGGCGGCCAGCAGATCCTGCTTGTTCTGCACATGGTTATAGATTGCCCCGGGCCCGGTCGCCAGACGCTGTGCGAGGGTTCGAAAGGTCAGCCCGCTCTCTCCGCTCTCGTTCAGGATGGCGATTGCCGCCGAGATGACCTGATCGCGTGAAAGAGCCTTGTCGCGCCGTTTGCCGTCTTTTTTCTCCATAGCCCTATCTTGACATATTTGGAACATCGTTCCAACTCCAATGCTTGGAACGACATTCCAACCGTCAGGAGATAGCATGAAACACGTAACCATCATTGGTGCGGGGCTCTGCGGCCTTGTCCTTGCCCGCGTCCTCCACCTGCACGGGATTCCCTCCAAGATTTTCGAAGCCGAGGCCTCGATCGATATGCGCGGCCAGGGAGGGCAACTCGATATTCACGTCCATAACGGGCAGGTCGCGCTTGAAGCGGCTGGCCTGTTGGATGAATTCAAAGACATCATTCATCATGGGGCCGCCGCCACCCGTGTCCTTGATCCACAAGGCGTCGTGCTTTTCGAGGAAGCCGACGACGGCATGAACACCCGCCCCGAAGTGCTGCGCGGCGATCTTCGGCGCATTCTGATAGCTTCGCTTCCCGAAGGGACGGTGAACTGGGGTAAAAAGCTTGCCCACATTGCCAAATCAGGTGACGGACAACACAGGCTGACCTTCGCGGATGGCACGCATGCGAGTGCTGATATCATCGTCGGAGCCGACGGTGCCTGGTCCAAAGTCCGGTCGCTTCTGTCAGATGCGCGGCCGGAATTCGCTGGCATGATATTCGTGGAAACCTATCTGCGGGACGTCGACCGGTTGCATCCTGCTTCGGCGCAGGCGGTGGGTCCCGGGGCGATGTATGCACTGACGCCGGGAAAGGGAATCGTCGCTCACCGAGAGGCTGGAAACGTTCTGCACGCCTATATCCAGCTGGTCTGTGACGAGTCCTGGGCGAGCCAGCTCGACCTGAACGATCGGCGCTCCGTGTCGCTGGTCGCGGACCATTTCAAGGGTTGGTCCTCTGCGCTGACCGCGCTGATTACCGAAAGCGAGACCACCCCCGTCAAGCGCATGATTCACCGCCTGCCGGACAGGCATCGCTGGACACGCGTGCCCGGCGTCACCCTGCTGGGGGATGCGGCGCATTTGACGCCACCGGGTGGCGAGGGCGCAAACCTCGCGATGCTGGACGGCGCCGAATTGGCGCTGGCCATCGCGGCGCATCCAGACGACGTTGAGGCGGCATTCGCCCGGTATGAGGATGACATGTTCTCGCGCAGTGAGATTTTAGCCAGGGACGCGCGGGAAGTGGTCGACCTGTGCCTGGGGCAACGCGCGCCATTCGGCCTGATAGACTTCCTCTCCGGTGCCACCGCATCTGGCGTGTAGTTTGACGGATGATCCGCGGGCGAACGCCAGCTTCGCCCGCGCGCAAAATCGCACCACCAAGGGCGGCCGCGACGACCCCAGTCCATCGGGACCATCGATCCTTGGGCTGCCGTCCGGTCACAGTCGCACGACCAGCGGCACGGTCAGGGCGTAGATGGCAGTGACGGCCAACCAGATGGCGCCCGGCCATTGGGCCTGAACGGCGGAATACACGCTGGAGAACACCAGCGGAGCAACAATCGAGGCGAAGCTGACCACCGAGGCCAGCACCCCTTGGAATTGCCCCTGAAAAGCATCATCGACCTGCCGGGTTGCCAAAGACTGCAGCGCAGGCGTTCCAATCCCGCCAAGCGCAAAAAGTGGAAGGATTGCAAAGACCAGCCAACCGTGCGTGGCCAGAGCCATTGTGGTCAGGGCCGTGCAGGCGCAGGCGACTCCGGCAAGGATTGCGCCCCTCTCTCCCAGCAGCATGGCTGCGGGACCGGGAAGGAAAAGCTGCGCCAGGGCCTGAAAGGCCCCGAAGGTGCCAAGCGAAAGACCAATCATCAGGCCGCTCCAGTGAAAGGTATCGCTGCCCCATAACGCCCAGCAAATTGCGTAAGCCTCACCCGTGGCGCTGAACAGAAAGAACAGCAGCAGGATCGGCAAAGCCGATTTCATCCTGAACGCCCACATCAGTGGCCGCAGCGGGTTGAGGGTGGAAAGTGCCACTTTCTCACCACCCGGCTTGCGCGATTCCGGCAGCATGAAAAGCGCCAGTGCAAGGTTGCAGCCGTTCAGGACGGAAGCGACGATGAAGGGCAGACGTAGCCAGTGATCCCCCAGCACACCTCCAATAACCGGGCCGATGACGAAGCCAATGCCGAACATGGCGCTGACCAGGCCAAAGCGACGCGCGCGCTGATCCTCGGCTGAAATGTCGGTGATGTAGGCCATTGCGACGGAAACGTTGGCGCTGGTCTGGCCTGCGATGGCGCGGCCAAGAAAGAGCAGCCAAAGGCTGGGCGCCAAAACCATCAGGATATAGTTGATGGCCGCCCCGCCAAGCGAGACCAGCAATACGGGGCGCCGCCCGATCCGGTCGCTGATTGCGCCCAGCACGGGTGCAAAGACAAGCTGCATGACGGCATAAAGCGCGACCATGGCACCGATATAGGGCACCACGTTTTCGGCATGTGTCACATCGCGCAGCAGTGCTGGCAGGATGGGGAAGATCAGCCCGATGCCAATGGCATCAAGCATGATGGTGATGAAAATGATGACGAGTGATTTGTTCATTTGCGTCCGATCCACGCAAAACGCCCGCAGCTTTTGGCGCGAACGATTGGCGCTGGTGCCCAGCCGATGCGGGGCGATTTCAGGGAGACGCTGACCGAGCCACGCTGAGATGCGCGCTGGCGTGTATTCGACTTTCTTTCCCGTCCGTCTGAATTCTCGACAGGGAAGCCGTCGCTTTTCGCGATCCCGGTCACTTAAGACGGATAAGGCGCCGCGGCAAGTCTTGAGGTATGAAAACTCATCGGTCGTGGCGAGTGACAACCTGCGCGGATTTCTTCCGTGCGCAGCAACTCCGCGCACGGGATTTTCGTGAGGCAGCTTCAGCCGAGAGCGGCTCGCCCCGGCATCGTGCCCATCCGCAGGAACGACGCGTGATCGCCGCCGGTGTGGATCACGTGCCGGCCCCGGTTGTCGGGCATTAGATTCTCGGTTCCCGGCATCGCGCCGCCAAGCGTGTTATATCCGCCGACAGTCAGCCGCAGTTGTTGGCCGGGATAGAGCAGCATACCCATGGGGAAAAGATCGAAATCCAGCGCGACGATCTCGCCGGGGGCCAGCTTTTCCACTTGGTCGAAGCTGTGCACCGGCAGGTCCTCGGTCGATCTCTCGTCGTCGAGATGGCGCATCGACGCCCGCAGCCGTCCGTTCGATCCCTTGTAGTGAAGGATCGACGCACCTTCGCGGGTCATGGCTTGCATCTGGGGACTTTTGTTGGGGATCGTGATCTGCCCCAGCGCGTTCCCGTCCGCATCCAGCTTTTGCAGCAGCACGAAGATGTCCATGTCGTCGGCGCCCTCTGCTTCAGCGAAAAGCCGCAGCCCGGGATAGCCGATGAACGCCGTCTCGCTGTCGACGGTCAGGGTGAACTGCGCATTGCCGTCCCGGGCGGTGGCGTCGTAGCTGGCCTTGGCCGCCGGACGAGCCCCGGTCACCATCGCGCCCGTCCCCGCGTCGAGGCAGAACTGCGTCGTGACTGCCTGGGTGGGCGGGAACTGCGTCGCGGTCAGGTTCACGCGGTCATTGCCCTCCAGATCGTGGAGCGTGTAGCGCACCGCCGGCGTCTTGTCCCAGCCGTTGTCAATGTCCTTCAGGAAGCGATCGAAGAACCGCAGCAGATCGGCCTGATGTTCTTCGACATAGTAGTCGGGCCATTCCATCGTGGCGTGGACGCGCAGCCATTTGCGGGTCGAGCCGATCTCGCGCCAGCCCCGGAACGTTCCCGGCGTGTGGATGGAATTGGAATAGCTTGCGACCACATAGGCCGGCACTTCGATCATCGCGAACTCCGGTGCCCGCTGTTCCCACAGCTCGTCCCGCAGCGGATGGGCCTTGGCGTCAAGGATCAGATCCTCGCGCTGGTTCTTGCCAATGTAAGCATAGCGCAGCGTTTCCGCGAAGCCGTAGTCTGGGATGCCACCGCGCATGATAAGATCGCGGTAGATGTCGGACATCCCCTCCCATGGCGCGATCGCCGCAAGGTGCGGGGTGCGCTCGGCCGCCATGAACCATTGCGAGGCCGTGAGGTAAGAGTTTCCCGAAGCGCCGACCTTGCCGTTGCTCCAGTCCTGCACACCGCACCATTCGACCAGATCATGGAAATCCTCACCCTCAAGGCGGTTCCACCAGCGGGCATCGCCTTCCGAGTTGTAGGTTCCGCGTGGATCGGGATGGCAGATGGCGTAGCCCTTGGCGCACCAATAGGCCGGGTCCGGTCCCTCGAACTTATGCAGGCCCGAAAGCACGCTGGTGTCCATGCCTAACAGGCGGAACAGGTCATCGTATTGCGGCGCGTTGCCGCGGCTTTTGCCATAGGGGCTCCATGCGACGATGACGGGAACCTGCTCATCGGTCACCGGGCGCAGCACATCGGTATAGATGGTCACGCCGTCGCGCATGGTCACGGCGACATCCTTTTCCAGGATGATGTCGACCGGCAGCGGCTTGAATTTCCCGCTGACACGAAAGCCCTTGGGCAGTGTGACGGTGCCCGGAGCAAAGCCACTGAACAGGCCTTGGCGGCCCGGCTCGTCCGCAAGTGCGGGCTGAAGAGCGAAAGTGTAATCTTTCATGGTATCTGGCCTTTCATTCGACGGGGTCCGACCACGTGTGCAACGATCAGGTGATGCTGGAGCCGGTCTCGCGGACAGGAACGGTCCATGCGCGAGCGCAGGGTTCGGGTCTGGTCCTTGTTTATGTCAACGAGTGTTGATATATTTAGCGCCTCCCCACATGTCAACGTTCGTTGATAAAACTTGCAAGGTGCCAATTGAGTTCAAATTCGCCATCGGCCAACGCCAGCCGCGGCAGACGGGCAGGTTACAGCGGCACGCGCGAAACGGTGCTGAACGCGGCCAAGAAGCGGTTCGCGCATGACGGCTATACGGCGACTTCGATCCGCAAGGTGGCCGCGGATGCGGGGGTAGACCCCGCATTGGTCATGCAGTTCTACAAGTCGAAGGATGGGCTGTTCGCCGCCAGCCTCGCCCTGTCGGAGGACTGCCTGGGCCACATCGCTGCGGCTTTTGATGGCCCTGCCGACCGAATGGGAGAAACGCTGACCTACAACTTTCTCCGCCTCTGGGAAGAGGGCGCCGATGCCGAGCCACTAATGGCCACACTGCGCGGTGCCGCGTCGAACGAAGTCGCTGCCGCCCAGTTGAGAGAATTTGTCCAGGCTCGATTGCTGTCGGTCATAGGCCCGAAACTGGGCGAAGGCGTTGGGAATGCACAGCGTGCGGGGATCGTGGTGTCGATGCTGATGGGCCTGGTGCTCTCGCGGAGCATGGTCCAGATCCCTTTGGTTGCGGGCATTTCCCGCGAAGAGCTTGCCCGGTCCGTCGGCCCGTCGATTCAGGCTGTGCTGTGGGGACGCTGGGATCAGTAACTTCGGACGGGGCGGTATCTCGGCTGCACCAGCAGTGGCCCTAGCATTCTTTCCGCCCTCGCCGTTCACTGGCCCCGAAAGGGCATCGATGCCAAGCTGCCGTTCGGCTCCGTCTACTTGGTGCCATATATCACGGACCCAGCGAAAGCGGGCCCTTTCCATTGCCGTAGGCGGACGAACCAGCTACAGACGGGCGGCGAATCCTTTGCCCCAACCGTTCGAACCTTTGCTCCGAGAAGATGTTCAGACATTGATTTTGTTTGGATATTTTCGATCCTAGGCGGCAACTTTGGTCGGATCGTCAAGCAGCTTTCGGCCGCAAGGCGCAATGGTTTGGCAAGTTGTTGAATTACCGTGACCGCCCCGCTGGGCGGTCATGCCATGTCCGGGAGACCGCCATGATGGCCATCCAGTTTCTTGTCACCCATTCCGGTGGTTTCCACGCCGATGAACTTTTGTCCTCGGTCGTCCTGACTCGCCTTTATCCGCATGCGCGGCTGGTTCGCACCCGTGAGGCCGACTGGATCACGCCCGCCGGGGACCGGGTGATCTATGATGTCGGTCGGGACTTCGACGCGGCAGGCCTGATCTTTGACCACCACCAGAAAAATCCGCCGCTGCGCGATGATGGCCAGCCCTACAGTTCGTTCGGGCTGATCTGGCGACATTTCGGGCGCGACTACCTGCGGGCGCTGGACGTGCCGGCGGCGGATGTCGAATCCATCCATGCCTCGTTCGATGCGGGATTCGTCCTGCCGGTCGATCTGATGGATAACGGTGCCCTCAGCCCCTCCGAAGCGGGACCGCTGCTAGCTGACCTGACCTTGCCGATGCTGCTGGAAAGCCTGAAGCCGGTTTTCGACGACCGCTCGCCCGATGCCGATGATCGCGCCTTTGGCCGCGCGATGGAGGTTGCGCGTGCGTTTGTCGAGGCCTCGATCAATCGCAAGGCCGCGAAGCGCAGGGCAGAGGCTGTGGTCCAGACCGCCATTGCCGCCGCGGGCGATGGCCGGGTGCTGGAACTGCCGATGGGCATGCCTTTTCGCTCGGCCGTCGTGCGGGCTGGGGCCGATCACCTGCTGTTCGTCGTCCATCCACGCGACACGGACTGGACCCTGACCGGCATTCGCCGTGACGAAGATGGTTTTGCTTTGCGCGCCGATCTGCCCGCGGCATGGGCTGGCCTGACCGACGCGGCGCTGGAGGCCGCATCCGGCGTCCAGGGCGCGCGCTTCTGCCACAATGGCCGCTTCATCGCCGTCGCAGCGACGCGTGATGCGGCGTTGAAGATGGCGGAACTGGCCGTCAATGAGGCCGAGGGCTAAGAGCCTTGGCCCTGGTCTGGACGCGCCTTTTCGGCGAATCTATTGAAATGGCACCGCATCATTCCAACCCCGGACCTGTGTCATGACCGAACCTTACCGCGTCCCCGATATCTTTGAAACGGACCGCTATGTTGTCCGGCGCGTTCGCGAGACGGATGCAGAGCCGATCTTCTGCAGCTATGCGACAGACCCTGCCGTCACCCGCTTCCTGACCTGGCTGCCCGCGACCAGCCCGGAGGACACGCGCAGCAACGTCATTCAATGCGGCGCAGATTGGGATCAGGGGACGCGCTTTGCCTCGGTCATCACGCTCAGGGCAGAGGAGGGGCGGATTCTGGGGATGATCGACGCGCGTTTGGGGGCCGGCCTGGTCGGCTATGGCTATGTCCTGTGCCGGGCCGCCTGGGGGCAGGGCTGCATGACGGAAATCCTGTCGTGGCAGATTGCCCACGCGCTTGCGCATCCCCGGATCTATCGCACCGAGGCGCTGTGCGACGTCGACAATCTTGCATCGGCCCGCGTGATGGAGAAGGCGGGAATGGTCCGCGAAGGGGTGCTACGCCGCCGCCTGATCTCTCCAGCCGTTTCGGATGAACCGCGGGACTGCTACCTTTACGCGAAAGTCCGGTAAAGGATCACTCTGCTTCGGGGCCGTGGTAAACGATCCCGCGCGCAAGCCAGCATCCCAGCTTCAGACCGCTTACTTTGCCAGTCTCGTCACGGAGGATGCGAAGCGTCCATTCGCCGGGCGGGGCCGCATCCATCGCGCGGCGACAGGTCACGGTCCACAGATCCTGGGCCAAGGGATACATCCGTTCCATCGGACCGGCCCCCAGCATCCCTTCGAAACCGATATAGGCGGCGCCGTCGCGGGCCTCGATCTGAAGCGCAGCGCCGATCTCGTCCGAATGATAGCGTCCGGCAATGGCATGCCCGTCGGCGCGGTCCAGCGGCTTCAGCCGCTTGGCCCGGACGCTCAGGTTTTCGGCCCGCCGATCCATCAGCAGGACGTCTCCTTCGCGCCGAAGGTCAAGATCCACGGTTCCGGCGCGATTTTCGTCGATCACCGGCAGGACCGTCGGAGAGACCGCGTAATGCAGGCGCACGCCACCGGGCACATCGCGTGTCCGCAGGAAAAGGTCATTCTCGGGGTCCAGCCAAAGCCCGTCCCAACCCTGTCCGGGAACTGCCGGCGTGGCGGCGGTCGCGCCAAGGGCGGCGGTCATCAGGCCCTCGGCCGCACGCATGGCGCTGGCTTCGTGATTGAAGATCACGACCACCGATAGCCGCTCGGCTGCGACATGCAGGCGGAATGAGCAGAAACCGCGCAAACCCCCGCCATGTCCCGTCACGGCGTGGCTCTTCAGGCAATAGCGGCGCAGGCCATAGCCATAGGGTGCGGGTCGACCATCGCCAAAGCGGACCGGGGCCGAGATGCGGTTGTAAAGCCCGGCCGGGTCGTCGCGCGTCGCGTCGATATGGCTTTCCCAGGCCAGCATGTCGTCAAGTGAGGCCGCGATGCCCGAATCCCCGAACCAGGTCATCGCGCTTTCGGCAGGAAGGAAGCCGACCTCGTCATTCCCCTCATAGCCGATCACCGCGTCGATGCGCTCGCGCGTGTCGGCGGCCAGGCGGGCGGTGGGCATACCGGCGGGCTGGAAGATCCGTTCGTGCAGAAGCTCGGCGAAATCGCGGCCCGAGGCGCGGCGGATCAGCTCGGCCAGCAGCCGGTAATTGCCGTTCGAATAGGAATAATGCGCGCCCGGCGCGAATTGGCCCGAACGCGCCTGACCCAGCAGGGCAAGGCCGTCCCTTTCGGTGAAACGTCCCTCGGGCGTCGCGCCGTGCAGGACGGTCAACGCCCAATAGTCGCGCAGGCCCGACTGGTTGTGGCAAAGCTGCGAGACGCTGGGCAGGGGGCCCTGAAAATGCGGCAGCAGTTCCGGCAGCAGCGGATCAAGGGCCTCCGGGGCGTCGAAAAGGTCCAGCAGCAGGGCGCAGGTCATCTGCTTCGAGATCGAGCAGATGGGCATTCGCCGCGTCGGGGTCATCGGAACGCGTTGCGCCATGTCGGCATAGCCCCAGGCACGCCGCGCGATCACGCGGCCATCCTTGACCACGCCTGCGACACCGGCGGGACCGCGATATTGGTCGGGCAAAAGGTCCAGCGCGCGTTCCAGCGCCTGCATGTCGATCGCGGCCATGAGATGTGCCCCTATTCGCCGTCCTGAAAGCAAAGCCGGGTGTCTGGCAGCGCCAGCGACAGGAACTCCAGCAGGTCTTCCCGCGTCAGGGCGGCACAGCCGGCGGTAGAGCCATACCCCTCGCTTGCCACATGCAGGAAAACCGCGCTGCCGGCGCCGGGAACAACGGGGTCGTCATTCTGCCCCAGCACGACGACGATGTCGTAAAGGTCGTCCTTGCGCCACATTTCCTCGTGGCTGGCATCGAAGGGCAGCTTCACCGGACTGTTGTAATCCGCATGGTCGGGGGCATCGCACCAGCCGTCATCGGGCGCAATCGGCGCGGTCGGAAAGACGGTGGCGGGCGCGACCCCCAGTTTGTCGGCGCGATACAGGACGCGCCGGATCGGCCAGCAGCCGATCGGGCTGACCCCGTCGCCTTCGGCCTGCTTCACCGCGATGCCGCTGCGCCCAACGGCCGAGCGCCAGGTTTTGCCGCCAAAGCTCGCCTGCCAGGCTTCGCCCTGGCGCTTCACGATCAGGTCCATGCTTGTCCTCTTCAGCCGTCCAGTGGGAAATGGCAGGCCACGGCGCGGTCGCCGCGGCTTTGCAGGGCCGGATCCTCGATCCGGCAGATATCCCGCGCGAACGGGCAACGGGTGTGGAACCGGCACCCCTTTGGCAGGTTCATCGGGCTGGGAATCTCGCCCTGCATCATCGGCCGATCACGCCCGCGCTGGCGCGGATCGGGGCGCGGCACGGCGGACATCAGCAGCATCGAATAGGGGTGCAGCGGCTGGGCGAAGATCTCTTCGGTGGTGCCGACCTCGACCAGCCGACCCAGGAACATGACGCCGACCCGATCCGCGAACTGGCGCACCACGGCAAGGTCATGGGTGATGAAGAAATAGGTCAGCTTCAGCTGGTCCTGCAGATCGGTCAGCAGGTTCAGAACCTGCGCCTGGATCGACACGTCCAGCGCCGAGACGGATTCGTCGCAGACCACGAAATCGGGCTTGTTGGCCAAGGCCCGCGCGATGCCGATGCGCTGGCGCTGACCGCCCGAGAACTGATGGGGATAGTTCCGCAGGTATTGCTTGCGCAGCCCGACCATTTCCAGCAGCTCGGCGCAGCGGTCGCGGATGTCGGCGGGGCTGCCGAAGCCGTGGCTGCGCAGGGGCTCGGCCAGGATCTCCTCAACCCGCATCCGGGGGTTTAGCGAGGCATAGGGGTCCTGGAACACGATCTGCAGCTTCTTGCGCAGGCCGCGCATTGCGTCCTCGCCAAGATCGGTCAGCTCGGTGCCGCGGTACTGCACCTGACCCGAGGTCGGCTCCTGCAACCGCAGCATGACGCGACCGAGCGTGGTCTTGCCGCAACCGGATTCGCCCACCAGCGCAAAGGTTTCGCGGGCGCGGATGTCCAGCGACACGCCGTCGACGGCGCGCACGGTTCGGGGCGGGCCGTTCAGGAAACCTCCGCCCACGCGGAAATGCTTCGTCAGGTCACGGGTCGACAGCACGATGTCCCGGTCGCCGGAATCCGGCTGTTTCTGTGCGGTCATGCTCATGATGTCCCCTCCTGCGGCAGGGCGTCTTGTGGGGCGTGCAGCCAGCAGCGCGCGGCATGGCCGCTGCCGATCCCGACAAGGTCCGGGGCGCGCTGGCAAATGGGCATCACGTCACCGCAGCGCGGGCTGAAGCGGCAGCCCGGCGGCAGTTTTGCAAGGTTCGGTACCATGCCCGGAATGCTGGGCATCCGTCGCGCCGTCCGCGGCTCGGTCGCGCGCGGGATCGAGGCCAGCAGCCCGCGCGTATAGGGATGCGAGGGGCGCTCGAACAGGTCGAAGACATCGGCCTGCTCGACCATCTGGCCCGCATACATCACGTTCACCTCGTCGCACATCTCGGCGATGATCCCGAGGTCATGGGTGATCATGATGATCGAGGTGCCGACGCGGTCGCGCAGGTCGCGCATCAGCCGCAGGATCTGCGCCTGCGTGGTCACGTCCAGCGCAGTGGTCGGCTCGTCCGCGATCAGCAGCTTCGGTTCGCAGATCAGGCCCATTGCAATCATCGCGCGCTGGCGCAACCCGCCCGACAGTTCGTGCGGATAGGCGTCAAGCCGCGTCTTGGGTTCCGGAATGCCGACCAGTTCGAACATCTCCAGCACGCGGGCACGGATGGCGCGTCGGCCAAGGCCCTTGTGGATTGCCAGCGGCTCGCCCACCTGTTCCCAGACTCGACGGACAGGGTTCAGCGATGTCATCGGCTCTTGGAAGACCATCGCGATGTCGCGGCCCCGGATCCGGCGCATCCCGGCGGCGTCCAGCCTGGATATGTCGGTGCCGTCCAGCAGGATCGAACTTGCGCTGACATGGCCCTGCGGCTTTGGGACCAACCCCATCAGCGACAGGGCCGTCATGCTTTTGCCTGAACCGGATTCGCCCACCAGTCCGACGATCTTGCCCCGGCCCACGTCAAAGGACACATCGTCCAGCACCCGGACATGGCCGCGGTCGCCCTTGAACTCGGTCCGCAGACCACGGACGGAAAGGATGGTATCGGAAGATGCCGTCATGGGGTCAGTCCTTCATCGACGGGTCAAGCGCATCGCGCAGCCCGTCGCCGATGAAGTTGAAGGCCAGCACCGTCAACAGGATCGCGATGCCGGGGGCGATGGCGACGGCCGGGGCCTGGAACATGTATTCCTTGCCCTTGGCGACCAGCAGGCCCCAGCTTGCGCCGGGGGGTTGAACGCCCACCCCCAGGAAGCTGAGGCTGGATTCCCACATGATGGCCTCGGGGATCGACAGCGAGAACAGGACGATCAGCGTCGGTATCACGTTGGGAAAGATGTGGCGGAACATGATGACGCCACGCTTGGTGCCATTGGCGCGGGCGGCCTCGATGAATTCCTTTTCGCGCAGCGCCAGCGTCTGCGAGCGGACCACCCGCGCGACCGACGCCCAGCCAACCAGCGCCAGCGCCAGGAAGATGTTCAGCAGGTTTGCGCCAAGCGTGTACATCACGACCATCGCCAGCAGCAGTGAGGGAAAGGCGATCATCATGTCCGCAAGGCGCATAATCGCGAAATCGGTCTTGCCGCCCAGATATCCGCTGAGGATGCCAAGAACAGTCCCGATGCTGAGCGAGATCAGGCTGGGGACGATGCCCACGACCAGCGAGACCCGCGCACCGTAAAGAATACGCGTCAGCACGTCGCGGCCGAAATTGTCCGTGCCAAGCCAGTAGGTCGTCGAGGATGGCAAAAGCTGTTCGTCCAACGCGACCCGATAGGGGTCGTGCGGGCTGATCCAGGGAGCGAAGGCGGCTGCCAGCACCAGAACCGTGACAAAGATCAGCCCTACCATCGCCATCCGGTTCTTGCGGAAGGCGCGCAAGGTGTCGCGCAGGAAGCTGGCTTCCTCGATGGCCTCGGGGGCGGGGGCCGCGATGTCGGGGGAATGGGTCATCACGACGCTTTCTTCATCTGTTCGCGGATGCGGGGATCAAGCACCGCGTAAAGGATATCGGCGACCAGGTTCCCCAGGATCACCAACGCCGTCGCGAACAACACCGCGCCCTGCAGCAGTGGCATGTCGCGAGAGGAGATGGCGTTCACGGTGATGCGGCCGACGCCGGGGATCGAGAAGATCGCCTCGGTGATGACCGCGCCGGACAGCAGGCTTGCGACCTGGATTGCCATAATGGTCACAACCGGGATCAGGGCGTTCTTCAGTGCGTGGCGGCTGATGACGCCGGTTTCCCGCAGACCCTTGGCGCGCGCCGTGCGGATATAGTCGTGGCGCATGACCTCAAGCAGGCTGGACCGCGTCAGTCGTGCAATCACCCCGGCCGAGGACCAGCCCAGCACGATTGCCGGCAGGATCATGTATTTCCAGCCATAGAAACCCGAGACCGGCAGCAGCTTCAGCTTCATCGCGAAGACATATTGCAGCAGCAGCGCCGACCAGAAGATCGGCATCGACACGCCCAGAAGCGAAAAGCCCATGAAGAAGCGGTCAAGCAGGCTGTCGCGGCGCACGGCCGACAGGATTCCGGCCGGGATGCCGATGATCCAGGACACCAGTGCGGCGCAGACCGCCAGCATCAGCGTGTTCGGGAACGCCTTCAGGATCAGGTCGGTGACGGGCCGGTTCAGCTTGATCGAATTGCCCAGATCGCCCTGCACCGCATTCCACAGGAAGCTTAAATAGCGGGTGATCATCGGGTCATCCAGATGCATCTGGGCGCGGACGCGGGCGATCACCTCGGCGCTGGCGTGTTCCTTCATCATCAGCGCGACCGGGTCTCCGGGGACCACGTTCAGCATGATGAACAGGATAAGGGTGATCCCGATCAGGACCGGAATCGAAACCAGGATGCGTCTAAGCGCAAACATCAACATGGGCGGGATGCTCTTTCTGCGGCGCCCGCGTGGCGCGGGGGGCGTGGCGGAAGGGCGGTCGATCAAAGCGGGACCGGGGCGCGCGGTTGGACACGCCCCGGTCCAGGGGCCTTACTCGACCTCGACCTTGTAATAGCTCATGTCGCTCCAGCCGTTCCACGGAACGGTGAAGTTCTTCACGCGGGACTGGACGACATAGCTGTGGTCAAGGCTGAACAGCGGAACCCAGGCGGCGTCGGTATCGACGATCCGGCTGGTCAGGTCCTGATACAGCTTGCAGCGCGCCTCCTGGTCGGTCATGCCGCGCGCCTTGTCGATGGCGGCAAAGACTTCGGGGTCGTTGTTGTTATAGGCGCGCACCTTCGTCCCGGATTCCGAGAAGAAGGTATAGAAGAAGTTGTCGGGATCGTTGAAATCCGCCGACCAGACCTGGGTATAGTTGTCGCTGTCGCCGACCTTGCGGGCGGCCATGAAGGCAGCTTCGTCACTGGTGACGATGTTGGCCTTGAACCCGGCCTCGGCCACCTGCGCCTGGATGATCTGGTTCATGTCCGACCAGCGCTGCGACCAGTTCGATGCCTGCTGCAGCGTGATCTCGACCCCGTCGGGATATCCGGCTTCGGCCAGCAGCTCCTTGGCCTTGGTCGGGTTGTATTCGATGGGCGTCGCCGCGGCATAGCATGCCAGGCCGCGCGGCATCACGCCGTCTTCCAGCTTGCCCTTGCCGTAGAAGTTCTTGTCCAGAATGGTCTGCCGGTCGATCGACATCTGGAAGGCCTTGCGGACCCGCACGTCGTCGAAGGGCTTCTTCGCCTGGTTGATGTTGTAGTAATACATTCCGACGCGCGGGCCCGAGCGGACCTGAGCCTTCCACTGGTCGCTGCCATAGAAATAGGGCGTCTGCGTGGGTGCATAGTCCAGATCGAAAACGTCCAGCTCATCGGATTCGAACAGCATCCGCAGCGTCTCGGAATCGGTGACAACGCGGATCAGCAGGCGGTCAAGCTTGGGACGGCCGCGCCAGTAGTCGTCATTCGCCTCAAGCATCTGGCTGTCGTTCAGCGTATAGTCGCGCAGGATGAACGGGCCGGTGCCGTTGGTCGTTTCAGGCGTCAGGCCGAACTGATCGCCTGCAGCCTCGGTGAATGCGCGGTTGTAGATCGACGCGCCGGGCGAGGCCAGAAGCGCAAGGAAAGCCGCATAGGGCTGCGTCAGGGTGATCTGGACCGTATGCTCATCCACCGCTTTGAGGCCGGACACGCTGTCGGCCTTGCCGTCCAGCCGGTCCTGCGCACCCGCGATGAAGGTCAGGATGTCGGTGTTCAGCGCCTTGGTCGCCGGGTTCAGCATCCGGTCGAAGGTATAGACGACGTCATCGGCGGTCAGCACCGCGCCGTCATGGAACTTCACGCCGTCGCGCAGATGGAAGGTATAGGTCAGGCCGTCCGCCGAAACCTCCCATTTCTCGGCCAGACCGGGAACCAGCGCCGACTGGCCGGGACCGGTGGTTTCGGATTCGATCAGGCGGTCGAAGACGTTCAGCGGAAGCGTATAGGCATCCGTGGTCATCTGGACATCGGCGGTCTTGGGATCCTCGGGATACGAGACGCGCAGCATGTTCTCGGCCATTGCCGGCGACATCAGCACGAGGCTGGCCAGGCCGGAAGCCAGAAGCAGTTTCATTTTATTGGTCACGTGACACCTCGATGTCGGTTTGGCGGTTCTGCCGTCGGACGGCACCCTGCGACTTTCGTTGCAACGGCAGGGCCTGTCGCACAGCCCGGACGTTCCTCACTCCTCGTCGATCCCATGGGCCGGGACCGACCTGCTTCGGCCGCAGCATCTCGCGGATGTCCACATATGGGCGGATTACCGGAAGTGCCCTTGGTCCACCAGACCCACGGACTCTTATCCCCCGAATTGTGGACGGTCGACGTGGCGGCACGTTGTCTGCGAACCTCTCATGAAGCCAGAAATATTCTTGGATACTGGTGCCAGCGTTCTGATTTTGTGATGGAATGCGCGCTGTTCGTTCATTTCAGAGCAGGCCGGTAATCACGTCCCCCGCCGGAACGAAGCCGGGACGGGATGGATGCGGTGGCGGCCAGATCGACGATCAGCAGCGCGTCACCGCGCGCACCCGCGCTGGCCAGCGGCTCTCCGTCGGGGCCGGCTATTACGGAAAGACCGCCGAAGGTCACGTCGCCTTCGGCCCCGGCAAGGTTGGCATAGGCCACGGTGGCGTCGCTCTCATGTGCCCGCGCAGGGACCAGTCGCCGGGGGACATGTTCGAACCCGACCGGGTTCGCAGTCGGAACAAGGATCAGGTCGATCCCGGCGCGGCTCAGCGCCGCCGCATGGCCAGGAAATTCTATATCATAGCAGACCAGCATCGACACCCGCAGTCCCTCAAGCCGGAATGGAGCGCACAGGCGGTCGCCGGGGGCAAAGCTTGCCTGTTCCATTGCGCCGTAAAGCTGGATCTTGCGGTAGTGGCCAAGGATCGCGCCATCGGGCCCGATCGTCGTCGCGGCATTATGGACTGCCGCACCGTCGCGTTCGGCCCAGCCAAGACAGATCCCGCAACCCGTCCGCGCCGCCACCTCGCGAAGGCGTCCCATCCATTCGCCATCCAGCGGCTGGGCCAGCGTGGCATGCAGATCGGGCCGGTTGTAACCGGGCAGGAACAGTTCGGGTGCCAGCAGCAGATTTGCCCCGGCGCTGGCTGCTGCCTGCACCTGCATGCAAAGTGCATCGAATCCGGCCTCGATCCGTCCATTTGTCGGCGCGGTCTGCCACAGTGCCAGCTTCACTCCTGCCTCCGCAAAAAGCATTATCAGCCACAGGTTTGCGCCTTTTCCCGCCGCCAAGGAAGCCCTGTCGATCATGAGCCAGTCCCGTCCCGTCACCGCCTTCGGCCCCGACTTTCCCTTTGCCTATGACGACTGGCTGGCCCATCCTGCCGGGCTGGGCAGCATACCCGAAAAGTGCCACGGACAGGCGGTGGCAGTGATCGGGGCAGGGGCCGCTGGCATCATCGCGGGGCACGAGCTGATGAAGATGGGCCTGCGCCCGGTGATCTATGAATCAGGAAAATTCGGCGGACGCCTGCGCTCGGAGCTTTTCGAGGGGACCGAGGACGTGATCGCCGAACTGGGCGGGATGCGCTTTCCCGTCTCGTCGCGGGCCTTCTATCATTATGTGGACGCCCTTGGCCTGACGACGCGGCCCTTTCCGAACCCGCTGACAGCGGCCGCCGGCTCGACCGTGATCGACCTTGAGGGCGAGACCCATTTTGCCCGCGGTCTCGGCGATCTGCCGCAGCTTTACCACGAGGTCGCCTTCGCCTATCGCGCCGCGCTGGAGGAGCACGCCGATTTTTCAGCGCTGACGCAGGCGGTTCGGGACCGCGACGCCCATCGGTTGAAAGCGATCTGGGATCCCCTCGTCGAAAAATGGGACGAGCGGACCTTTTATGACTTTGTCGTCTCGTCGCAGGCGTTCCGCAATCTCAGCTTCCGCCATCGCGAGGTCTTTGGGCAGGTCGGCTTCGGCACCGGGGGGTGGGACAGCGATTTTCCGAACTCGATGCTCGAAATCCTTCGGGTCAACCTGCTCGAGCTGGACGACCACCAGCGCTATGTCGTGGGCGGCGTGGAAAATGTCCTGCACCGGCTGTGGCGACAGCCTGCCGCCTGCGCGCATTGGCCACAGGGAACGACGCTGGCCCAATTGAACGGAGGCGCGACGCTGGGGCGGGCCGTCAAGATCGGCCGCAATTCCGGGGGCGGGCTGACGATCACAGACCTGTGGGGCGTGTCGCGGGACTATGCGGCGGTGCTGGTCACCTGCCAGAGCCACCTGCTGACCACCTCGGTTGCGGTGGACGAAGCGCTTTTCGACCAGAAGCTGTGGATGGCGCTGGATCGCACCCGCTATATGCAGGCGGCGAAGACCTTCGTCATGGTGGACCGGCCGTTCTGGAATGACATCGACCCTGCCACCGGGCGTCCACTTCTGTCGATGACGCTGACCGACCGGCATACGCGCGGTACCTATTTCTTCGACAACGGTCCGGATCGGCCGGCAGTGATTTGCCTGTCCTACAGCTGGATGACCGACGCGCTGAAGGTGCTGCCCTATGGCCCCGAGAAACGCGTCGAGCTGGCGCTTTCGGCACTGGAGCGCGTCTATCCCGGCGTCGATATCCGCCAGCATATCCGTGGCAACCCGATCTGCGTCAGCTGGGAATCGGACGAGAATTTCCTGGGCGCCTTCAAGGGCGCGTTGCCCGGCCATTACCGCTATAACCACCGCATGTACGGTCATTTCATGCAAGCGGCGATGCCGTCCGAACAGCGGGGCATCTTCCTGGCGGGTGACGGTATCAGCTGGACCCCCGCCTGGGTCGAAGGCGCGGTCCAGACCGCGCTGAACGCCGTCTGGGGGATCATGACCCATCTGGGTGGCGCCAGCCCTGCCGACAATCCGGGACCGGGCGATCTGTGGGCCGATCTTGGTCCCGTGGCCCTGCCGGATTAGGGGCGGGCGGGGACCACGAAACGTATGCCTAAAGTCCCAGGAACCTGAAGGGTTCGGTTTCCTTGAACTGGTCATTCGCCACGCCCGAAAAGGTGTGGATCTGGTTCGGGCCAAGATCCAGCTTCATCACCTTGGCCCCTTCGGCAAAGTCGAGCGTCTTCAGGTCCACCCAGAACGTGTTGGGGGTCAGCGCGGATTCAAAGAAGTAAAGCTTGCGCTTGTGATCGGCGACCGTCCGCCATCGCGTCGACGAGATGTTCGGCTGGTCCGGCGTCGTGATCCCGAACGGAACCGAGGCATTGCGGATCACGCCAAAAACGCTGGCCAACGTTTCGACGGCATCTTCGGTCTTGGGGATGGCATTCACATAGAACGAGGCCCGCGCGAAGCGGTCCGCGGCACGGTTGGTGCCGGGCAGCATCACCGTGCCGCCGATCTCTTTCCAGTATTCGTTCAGCGCCAGCTGCTTGTCGAAGATCGGCGAGTTGGTCATCACCTGGTAATCGCGGCTGTGATGGATGACCTGCTTGCCATCGATATATTCGACGATGGCACTATCGCCGGTGGAATCCGAAATCGACAGGTGCAGGGTCGCAAGCCTGTCTTCGCCCGGCACGCTGTCGGTGACCAGGGTAAAGGGTTCCTGCTCCAGTGCAGCGACAGCCTCATTCACGGTTGCGAAGTTGTCCAGCACCCATTGCGCCCAAAGCGATATGGCAAGACCCGGTGTCTTGCCGTCATATTCAGGATATTCGGATTCGACGAGCCACAGGATGTTCGCGACCAGCCCGGCTTCGTTCATGCCGTCAGTGGTGGAGACGTCATAGCCAGTGGCGATCACGCTGCCATACTTCGCGGTCCATTCGATCGAGTTCGGCCCCGCCTCTCCGTTGCGCTGGATACCTCGGGGCATGACCCAGAGGTTCGTTCCCACATCCACCTTCCAGTCCATCGAACGGGCCGTGATGATCTGATCGTTCGTGCCCAGATAGACGACGCGGGTGCAGGCATCGGCAATCCCGGCCTGCAGCAGGCACGCGGCTGCAATCAGGGAAATCATCGGTCGGTTCAGTTTCACGCCAGCCTCATCAGTTGAAATCGCCACGAATTCTGCTGGTTGCCGAGGTTCGGGTGCCGAATTTCCGCCAAGACAATCCGATCGAATGACGGCACTATGCGTGCGGGATGCTGGCAGGACAAGCACCCGCATTACGCGAAGATGGGGGACGGTTTGAAATTCATTGCTTTGCCCTTGCTGGGACTGGCCGCTTTGTGGACTGCGCCTGCAATCGCGCAGGACAGTCCCAATGGCTGGATCGTCCAGATCTCGCCCTATCTTTGGGCGACGGGGCTGGATGGCGATGTCTCTCCGTTTCGCAGCGGGCCGACCGTCAGCATCGAGAAGGACTTCTCGGAGGTGATGGACAGCCTGAACCTTGGCGGATTCATCAACTTCTGGGCGCGGAACGGCAGGTTCGTGCTTTCGGGGGACATGATGTTCGTCGACACCACGGACAGCACGGCGGGCACACTTCCCGCGCTGCCGGGACTTCCCGCAGGCCTGCCGGTCAGCGGCGATGTCGACACCACGCAGTTCATGGCGACGGTGCAGGGCGGGTATCGTTTCCACGACGCGCCGGGGCTGACGGTTGACGGTCTGGCGGGGCTGCGGTTCTGGCACATCTCGAACGAGTTGACGGTGCGGGCCCTGGGACAATCCCGCCGGTTCAAGGAAAGCTTCAGCTGGGTCGACCCGGTGATCGGCATGCGCGCCCTTGCCCGGATCAGCGAGCGCTGGTCATTCCAGGCGCAGGCCGATGTCGGGGGCTTTGGCATGGGATCCGACCAGACATGGTCGGCGCTCGGCACCTTCAACTACATCATTACCGACAATGGCTCGGTCTCGTTCGGCTACAAGATCATGGACGTGGATTACGACGATGACGGCCATGTCTTCGACGCCCGGTTGCAGGGGCCCGTGATCGGCGCGACCTGGCGTTTCTGAAACGGAGGAAGGGACATGGCCCGCAAGGATTTCGATCCTGATACCGTGCAACCGGACGGGCGTCCGCCCGCCCGCGCCGTCCTGTTCGATCCGGCCAAGCCGGGGGCGTGGCGTGGCTCGGTTCCGGGCGAGGCGCTTGATGGCCCGGTGACGGTGCTGGCCTATGGCAACGACACGCCCGGAGAGGGGCCACGCCTGCATGTCCATCCCTATGACGAGACTTTTGTCGTCGTCGCCGGCCGCGCGCGGTTCTTTGTCGGGGACGAGGTGATCGAGGCGGGCGCAGGCGAGGTGGTGCTTGGTCCAAAAGGCGTGCCACACCGGTTCGAAAATCTTGGACCCGGCAGGTTGCAGACCATCGACATTCACCATTCACCGCGCTGGATCCAGACCGATCTGGACTACTGACAATATCCGCCCGGTGCCGGGATCGTGACCCCATCGGGAATTCGACGCGCTACAATCGACTGGGCAGATCGTGATCGGGAGGGATCATGGCAGGCGACATTCCGGGGCAGGCTGTGCAGCTTCTTGGCCTCGGAAGCGCGCAGCCCGAACATATCCTGACGCAGGAAGAAGTGCTCGCCGAAGCCCGCGCGGTGCTTCAACCCCGCTTCGCGCAGTTCGACCGGCTGGCCCCGGCCTTTGAGAATACCGGCATCGTCAAGCGCCACTCGGTCGTGCCCTTTTCGTGGTTTCGCGAGCCGCATGGCTGGACCGACCGCAGCGCGGCCTATGTCGCGGGGGCCAGTGCGATGTTCTGCGATGCGGCCAACGCGGCGCTGAACGCCGCCGGGCTGCGGACGGATCAGGTCGACGTGATCGTGACCGTTTCCTCGACCGGGGTGGCGACCCCGACGCTTGAGGCGCTGGTTGCGCGGCGCATGGGGTTTCGCGCGGACGTGATGCGGGTGCCCGTCTTTGGCCTGGGTTGCGCGGGCGGTGTCTCGGGGCTGTCCGTGGCGCGCAGCCTTGCGGCGGCGAGGCCGGGCGCGGTCGTGCTGCTGGTCGCGGTCGAAGCCTGCACCCTGCTGTTCCGGCTGGACCGGCTGACCAAGGCTGACATCATCGCGACGGCCCTGTTCGGTGACGGCGCCGCCGCCTGCGTGCTGCGCACCGGCAAGATTGAGGGCGCGCTTGCACAGGTCGGTTCCGGTCGCCAGCACATGTGGCCCGACACCCTGGCCATCATGGGTTGGTCCGTCGAGGAAACCGGGCTGGGAGTGATCTTCGACCGCGCCATTCCCAGCTTTGCCGAAACGGAACTGCGCCCCGCGCTGGATGCGCTTTGGCCGGATCGGAATGCTGCCGGGCGGCGCTTTGACCGCTATGTCTGCCATCCGGGCGGGGCCAAGGTCATCACCGCGCTGGAAACCTCGCTGGATCTGGACGAGGGGACCCTGCAGGTCGAGCGTGACGTTCTGGCGCGGGCCGGGAACATGTCCGCGCCGACGGTGCTGTTCGTCCTGCAGGATGTGCTGGCATCGGGTCAGCGCGGTCGATTGCTGACGATGGCGCTAGGGCCGGGCTTCACCCTGTCGACCCTGCCGCTGGAGGTGCCATGATGTCCGCGCCGGATGCTGGGGCGTTGGCCTTCATCGCGTTCCTGCTTCTTCAGCGGCTGGGCGAATTGGTGCTGGCACGCCGCAATACCGCGCGGCTTTTGGCGCAGGGCGCGATCGAATACGGCGCGGCGCATTATCCGCTGATCGTGCTGCTGCACGGCGCATGGCTGCTGGCCATTGCGGTTTTCGGATTGAGCCAGCCCCTGCACCTGCCGTGGCTGGCGAGCTTCGCGCTTTTGCAGCTGGCGCGGCTGTGGGTGCTGGCAAGCCTTGGTCCGCGATGGACGACGCGGATCATCGTGCTTGACCGGCCGTTGGTCGCGCGGGGACCGTATCGCCTGCTGCGCCACCCGAACTATGCCGTCGTCGTGGCCGAGATCGCGGTCGCGCCGCTGGTCCTGGGTCTGTGGCCGGTCGCACTGGTCTTTACCGTGCTGAACGGTCTGATGCTTTGCGTCCGCATCCGGGCCGAGAACCGCGCGCTTGCCGGATTGCGCCATGCGCGCCCCACTTAAACTGCGGGCTCCGGAACGGTGGATAGCAACCGCAAATCGTCGCGCAACTGGGTGGGGTCGGACAGCCCGGCCTCGATCTCGGCATGAAGCTGTCGCCAGATGGGCAGGGCACTGGCCAGAACCTCGCGCCCGGAAGGGGTCAGGTGAAGCAGGCGGCTGCGCCGATCCTCGGGATCGGGGCCGGTCGCAACCAGTCCGCGCCGCTCCAGCGGTTTCAGGTTTGCGGTCACGGTCGTGCGGTCCATCGCCAGAACCCCCGCCACCTCTCCCAGTCTGGGCGGGGCGGGGCGGTTCAGGGACATCAGCAAGGAAAACTGCCCGCTGGTCAGTCCCGCGGGCTTCAGCGCGATGTCGAACCTGCGTGCCAACGCGCGCGCCGCGCGCTGCGCATGAAGGCACAGGCAGGTGTCGCGGACCATCAGCGTCGTGGCATGGGTGAGATCGGGCGGGGGCATCGTCGTGCTTGACAGGTAGGGGACAATTAAGTTGATATCAACATAGATACCCCGGCGTCAACCGTACCAGGGTCCCAATCCGATCCGTCGATGCGCGTTGAAGCCAGACCAGAGAGGAGAGGTCGATGAAGATCGTGACAAGCCTGAGCTTTCAGGGCCAGTGCCGCGAGGCGTTCGAATTCTACGCCAGGGTGCTTGGCGGCAAGGTCACCGCGGCGATACCCTACAGCGATGCGCCTCCCGGCATGCCGGTCAGCGGCGAGCAGCACAAGAACTGGCTTCTGCATTGCTGGCTTGAGGTCGGGGATCAGGCGCTGATGGGTGCGGACATGGATTCCGCCTGGGCACCGAACGTGGGCAAGCCGAAGAATGGCTTCGACGTCACCCTGCATACCGATGACATCGCCAAGGCGCGGCGCTGGTATGAGGATCTGTCCGAAGCGGGCCGGCAGGTCATGCCTTTTTCCGAAACCTTCTGGTCGCCGGGTTTCGGTTCGCTGGTCGATTGCTTTGGCGTGCCCTGGATGATCAACACGATCCCTTCGGCGGGCTGGACTCCATCCCAAGGGTGATCCCCGGTCCTCGTGGTCTGACAGGAGCATGCCATGAACCATCCCTATCGCTGGGTGATTGTCGCGGCTGGCGGCCTGTTGGGCTGCGTCGCGGCCGGATCCATGTTCTCGCTGCCCGTGTTCCTGCGCCCGATGGCGCAGGAGACGGGTTGGTCAGTCACCGGGATCTCGACGGCGATGACGATCGGCTTTCTGGCGATGGCCCTGGCCAGCATGGTCTGGGGAGGGTTGTCGGATCGCTTCGGACCGCGCCCGGTCCTGCTGGCGGGTTCCGTGATCCTGGCTGCAAGCCTTGCGCTGGCCAGTCGCGCCGAGACGCTGATCGGGTTCCAGCTGTTGTTCGGACTGCTGGTCGGAACGGCAACGGCCGCCGTCTTCGTCCCGATCATGGCCTGCGTCACCGGCTGGTTTGAAACGCAGCGTGGCCTTGCGGTTTCGCTGGTTTCGGCTGGCATGGGCATGGCGCCAATGACCATGGCGCCGCTGGCGGCGTGGCTGGTCACGGGGCAGGGCTGGCGAGGGGCGATGCTGACCTTGGCGGTCATCGCTGCCGCGCTGATGATCCCCGCCTCGCTGCTGGTGCGGCGGGCACCTGCGCTGGCCCATGACGATTCACACCCCGAAGATGGCGGCCCGCAGGGTGGCATGTCGGTCAGCACGGCCGTCCGCTCGCCCCAGTTCGCAGTCCTGATGCTTGCGAATTTCTTCTGCTGCGCCACACATTCCGGGCCGATCTTCCACACGGTCAGCTATGCCGTGACCTGCGGTATTCCCATGATCGCGGCGGTGACGATCTACAGCGTCGAGGGGCTGGCAGGAATGTTCGGCCGGATCGGCTTTGGCATCGCCGGCGACCGTTTCGGCGCACAGCGCGTGCTTGTCCTTGGTCTTCTTGCGCAGGCCTTCGCAGTGCTGGCCTATGTCTTCGTCGGCAGGCTGGCGGGCTTTTACGCCGTGGCGATGGCGGTGGGCTTCATCTATGCCGGGACCATGCCGCTTTACGCCGTCATCATCCGCGAGAACTTTCCGCTGCGGATGATGGGCACGATCATCGGCGGCAGCGCGATGGCGGGCAGCCTTGGCATGTCGACCGGGCCGCTGCTGGGTGGGTTGGTCTATGACCGCTTCGACAGCTATGCGCTGATGTATATCGGCTCCTGCGCGATGGGACTGGCGGCGATGCTGATCCTGATGACTTTCCGCCCGTTCCCCCGACGCGGAATGCAGATGGCGGCGGCCTAGCGGCGGGGTCAGTCGGCCTTGGGTTCGACGATTTCTCCCTCGCGCACCAGATGCGCGAAAAGCCCGTCCTGCCGCGTCAGTTCGGCAAAGTTGCCGCGTTCGACGATCCGGCCCGCGTCCAGCACCAGGATCTGGTCGGCCGAGGCCACGGTCGAAAGCCGATGGGCGATGATCAGCGTGGTGCGGTTCGCGCGCAGCTTGTCGATGGCGCGCTTGATGCGGGCCTCGGTCGCGGGGTCAAGGGCCGAGGTTGCCTCGTCCATGATCAGGATCGGGGCGTGTTTCAGCACGGCGCGGGCAATCGCAAGGCGCTGGCGTTCGCCCCCCGACAGGGCATTGCCGCGTTCGCCGATGACGAAGCTGTAATTGCCGGGCTTGCGCAGGATGAACTGATGCGCTTCGGCAAGCCGCGCGGCCTGTTCGACCTCGGCATCCGTGGCTTCGGGGCGTCCGACGCGGATATTTTCCGCAATCGAGCGGTTGAACAGCCCCGCTTCCTGAAAGACGACGGCGATATTGTCGCGCAGCGAGGCCAGCGTCAGTCCGGCAATGTCGTGCCCATCGACAAGGATGCTGCCCTGATCGGGCTGGCGCAGGCGCTGCAACAGGGCAAGCGTCGTGGTCTTCCCCGAACCCGTTGGGCCGACCAGCGCGATGGTCTGGCCGGGCAGGGCGGTAAAGGACAGGTCGAACACCCCCTGTTCGCTGCCCGGAAAACGATAGCTTACCTCACGGTACTCGACGTGACCCAGCACAGGCTGGACCAGCCGTACCGCGCGAGGGGTGTCCGTCACCTCGGCAGGCGCGTCCAGCAGTTCGAAATAGCTGCGGATCGTGGGGGTCGAACGAAAGATGCTGCCGACGAACGAGGACAGGCGGTCAAGCTGCCCGACCATCAGCCCCGCAAAGGCGCCGAATGATACGATCTCGCCCACGGTGATCTGGCCCTTCTGCGCCAGCAATGCCCCGGCGGCAAAGATGATGACCATGGTCACGGTCGCCGCCGCGCGGGTCAGGACCGTCAGCAGCCCCCACCAGGTCAGCACCGGATATTGCGCGGCCAGAAGGGACGCGGTCATCTGGCGCATCGCCTGCATCTCGCCCGCCAGGCGGGAATAGCTTTGCACGACGGTGACATTGCCCAGCACGTCTCCGACGCGGCCGTAAAGCCTGCCGGAATGGCTTTCGACGCGAGCCTGCCCCTCGCGGGTCTTGCGGATGACCAGGATGTTCAGTGCCAGATAGACGACGCCCAGCAAGGCCAGAATCGCGGCCATTCGCGGATCGATGCTGATCGCTGTCGGGATCAGCAACAGGATCCCGGCCAGCGCGGTCAGTTGCTCGCGCAGGATGCCCAGCCACAGGACGAACAGCGCATCGGTCCCGGCAAGGATCGCGCGCGTGACCGAGCCGGTGCCGCGCTCGGCATGGTATGAGATGGGCAGCGTGATCGCCCGGCTGAATGCCGCCCCCAGCGCCGCAAGCCGCGCCCGATGGGCCAGCCGGTCCGCTGAAACCGCCGTGATGGCCGACGCAAAGATCCCGACCAGCCCGAATGCGGCCCAGGTGCCGATCAGTGCAAATGCCCCGGTGCCGCGGGCAAGGCTGTCGACCATGCGACCGAACAGGACCGGTTCTGCAAGTTGCACGATCGCAATCGCGACACCGGTTGCCGAAAGCCCGGTCGCAAGCCACCTTTCCCCGCCAAGCAGGCCGACGGTGCGCCGATAGACCTGCGCCGTGCTCATTCCTGGCTGGGACATGCGCGATATCCTCCGCTCAGACGGATGGGACCGCGCGGCGCAGCGGAGGATGCGGCCGGGAACTCGCGCCGCGCCCGCTCAGAACTTCCACCTCATTCCCATGAGGAAAGCGCTCATGTCCTGGTAGTCTGCGTCGGTTTCGTCGTCATATGCGAATTCGCGGTATCCGATATAGGCGTCGATATTCTGCTCGGCGAAGGTCTGGACGGCCTGGACGCCCCATGATTTCGATTCCGAACCCGCGCTGACATAGTCCGAGCCGTCGAAGTAATCGATCGAGACCGCGGTCTTGCCGTAATCCCAGAGATCGCCACTCCAGCCCAGCTTGACATAGCCATAGCTGCCGGCATCGTCCTTGCCGTCGCCGGT